>NZ_JBEHFO010000009.1:0-94578 GCF_040225595.1 Corynebacterium sp. KPL2734
GGCCAACAGACCAATCAACACACAACCATGCACACAAAAATAAAAAATAAGTACATTGGCACACTATTGAGTTCTCAGACATCGTCACCACACAACAGCTACATACCCAAGAGCATGGAACTCGTTGCGAGTAAAAAGTTATTTTTTGTCAGGGCCTGTTTTCCTATCGCCGCTTCAGCCAGAAACAATCTCTTGTCTCTGTGGGGCGCTGTCGGTCGCGCTGACTCGTATTAAGTTACACACCGCTTTAAACTTTCACAAACTCGCTGGTCAGCACGGATTTCGGACACTTTTATTTCATGCCAAGCCAGCCCGCAAGGCCTTTCTCCCACAGGCTGCTTATGCGGCGTGCGTATATCGGCAGGGTTACGGCCCATACGGCGTAGATGCCAAGGCTTATAAGCATCCCCACCCCAGCCGAGACATAACCTTGGGCGAAAAGCCATAACAGTGCTGCGACACCGAGGAGGTACGCCACAAAGACTCCAAGGGTCCTCTTCTCTAGGAACTCGAGGTACGTAAGCCCAGGTACGGTGACGGCCGCGATTGCGGTGATGCCGGCGGCGACCTCGATTGTGTTCCCCCAGAAAGAAAGGGCCAAGCCCACGGCGGCGCAACCAAGGATGGGGATGAGCCCGGTCATTGCGGTCATGGAAGCCCAGCGCCGACGCGTGCCGCCGAGCGTGACGTAATCCCTGAGCGTATCGCGCAACATGCCCATGGGCTGGCTGCTAAAGAAGGCGAAGAATACCCAAGCAATGAAAGCGATGAATTCCATCGGTCCCCACAGCGTGCTCATTAGCGAAAGCACAACGTTGATGGCTAAAAATACGACGACCAGCAGCCACATGCGGACCTGGCGCCGGTATACAGCCTGCGCGTCGAGCGTCGGCGGGAAACGCCCAAGCTTGGATGCAATTCCCAAAGGGGTCGTCGAGTACCCCGTCCTGGTTGGGGTTGGTTTCCGCCACAGCGCCCATGCCAAAGCCGCCGCATAAACAGCCAACGGCCACCAGCTCTGCCGTGCAGCCGCTCCTGCCATGGCTACAACAGCAAAAACCGTGACGATAATCCGGCGGTGTTCATTCCATATCTGTGAGCTCAGGCCAAGTACTTGGTACTTATCAAAACTGGGTTGATACGTCAGGATGGGCACAAGGGGCAAGAGCAAGGTGACAGTTCCCCACTTTTCGCCAAAAAGTACAGGATAAAGCGCAATGAAGAATAGGACTGTTACCCAGACCCATTCCGTTGTGTGCCATAAGAGTTTCATGACTGCTCCTCCAATGCTCGGACAGCCTTTTCAAGTGATACCTCTGCTACCCGGAGATGATGTTCGTTGGCATAGCGGAAGACGGGATCGGGCGAGGTAGTGCGGGCATCGACAAGCACCTGGTCTCCCAGGCTGGTTGAATCGCGCTCCAATACCGGCAGGTCCAGTGCGGAAATGGCCGCGGAGATCGCCTCATCGGGCCCGCTGATTTCCAGGAAGGAATCAACAAATTCATCCACTGGACCGCTAATGGGGTGCTCCCCCATGAGGGAAATGGTGTCCAGCAAGCCCTCTATCTCGTTGAGGTGATGGGTGGATACCACGATGGTGCGACCGTGCTCTTCCCGGAGTACCTGGTAAAAGAGTTCGCGCCGCGGCAGGTCGAGGCCCAGATAAGGCTCGTCCAAAAGCATTATTTCGCAGCCAGAGGCAACGGCGAAAACAAATCCCAACGCCGATTTCTGCCCGCGGGAGAGCGCGGAATACGCTTTATTGGGGAGGTCAAAGCGCGCGATGAGGTCTTCGTAGCGGTCCGCATTCCAGTTGGGCCATCGCGCCTGACCGACGGCGCCGAGTTTCTTGCTTCCCCACGAATCCGGCAGCGGATTGTCGATGCCCATGAGGATTACCCGGTTGAGCACGGATTGGTTATCAAAGGGCTGGCGGTCAAAGACCGTGATGCGGCCGGATTGAATTTGGCCGGCGATTTTTCGCAATAAGGTGGTCTTGCCAATTCCGTTGCGGCCGACCAAGCCATGGGTAAGACCTGCGGAAAAGGTGAAATCGCGGGTAATAATCATGAGTACATTCCTCTGCTTTCTGCAACCCGATCGAAAAGGTGATGGAGCTGGGCGCGGTTGTAGCCCAAGCGAACTGCTTCATCGACAAGCGGGGCCATATATTCCGCGGCGAAGTCGCCTCGTCGGCGCTCGCGGATGGCACGCGAAGCACCCTCGGCCACAAACATGCCAATGCCCCGCCGCTTTTCCAGCACCCCTAAGTCCACCAAGAGGGTGATCCCCTTCCGCGCGGTTGCGGGGTTGATGTTGTGGAAATCCGCCAACTCATTGGTGGAAGGTGCCTTATCGCCCTCCGCCAGAGTGCCGTCCACAATGGCGTCTTCCACCAAGGACGCAATCTGCCGAAAAAGCGGTTGCGTGGAGTTGTCCATCATCACCTTCGGCTCGTTAGTTACTTAGTTAGTTGTGTAACTAACCGTATAACACACTTGCCGATGCCGCAATGGTCACCGAAAACTTTTCATTTGCGGCCAATATGCTGGGAATTGGCGAATTGTGATCGACGTTTCGGGGTGAATAAGGCACACTGGAGGTAACAAAGAATTTTATTTAGAACAATTAGAACGGAACTTAGGAGCCATGCTTGAACGCACACTTGTCTTTGTCGATACCTCATACCTGCTCGCGAGCTTTTATAACTCCTGGGAAACGGGGGCCCGCGCGCAGCTAGAAATTGATCTGCCTGAGGTGGTCAGCACCATGGGCGGGATGATCGAGGAGCAATTAGGCAACCCAATTCAGCGCCAATACTGGTACGACGGAATCCCGGATACCGGTCCGCACCGCTACCAACGCGCCCTTCGCACCTGCGAGGGCGTGCAATTGCGCACGGGACAACTTATTGAATGGGGCGAGCGACGCACCCAAAAGGGCGTAGACACCCGGCTTGTAGCCGATATGGTCATGGCCGCCGTGAAGAACCAGTTCACCGACTTTGTGCTGGTCAGCGGCGACGCGGACATGATTCCCGGCGCGCAGACCGCCGTGGACAATGGCATCCGCGTGCACCTGTACGGGTTTGGCTGGGATTCCATGTCCGCAGCGCTGCGCCATACGTGTGATTCCACCACCATTTTGGATCCCCGCGAGGACTTCGCGGATTCCATGGAGCTGCAGGTCCTCGAGGGCCCGCTTCCCCCAGTGGTCCGCGATGCAGCGCAGAAGGCAGAGGGAGCAGAAGAGGAGCTTCCAGGCGCGGAGCACTGCGACGAGTGCGAGGAGCCCTCCGAGGTGGAAACCGCATTCGGCACCCCGGAAAAGCCGACGCCGGCGCCTGCCCCAAAGCCTGCGCCACCTCAAAGCGCACAGCAGGCCGCAACCCCAACCCCACAAGAGCAAGACAAGCCCTCTGCAGAAGCGGAGAAGGGCCCTGCCGAAGAGGCCGAGGCTACCGATCAAGCAGCACCAAAGCCTGCGCCGAAGCCGTCAATGATGGCACCGCGGCGCAAGCTGCGCTCGAAGTACGTCCCGCTGCCAGAAGAGGTCTGGAGCTCTGCCGGGTTCCAGTCCCCATTCGATGTGGGCCAGCAGTACGCATCGTGGTGGTTTGATAATGCCGCCAACTCAGAGCAGCGCGACCAAGCCCACTTACTGTCTGGCGGCGGATTACCGCCGGAAATCGACCGTCCGCTGCTGCAGTTCGCCTGCGAAACCCTGCATGAATACACCCTGACGGAAACCCAGCGCGTGAACTTGCGCGATGGGTTCCACTCAGGAATCCGCGGCGTGCTAATTAATATCCGCCGCGAGAATTAATCCCCGGATTCGATTTCCTTCTTCTTGGCCATATCGGCGCGCAGCGCATCTAGCCGCGCGCTGGCCTTCATGTCGTTGCCGGCCGCTTGAATCTCACTCATGCGGTCGCCACCGGTTGCCTGCTGCAACTCTTGTGCACCAAGCGCATCGGCATAGCGCTTTTCAATCTTGGAGCGGACGGAATCCAGGCTCGGCACGGAATCATCGGGCTTGAGCTCGTTCATGGAATCGAGCGCTTCCGCGTTCTTTTCCTGCATCGCGGCCTGATCCGCCTGCGCTTCCAGCTGGCTCACCTGTGCCAGCTGCTCCTTAAGGCGGGCCTCGGATTGTTTTTGCTGGTTCTTAGCTTGTTCAGCCGCCTGCTCCGCCGCCGCGTACTGCTGCTTGATGTCTTCCAACTCTTGCTCCACCGCGACGAGCTGGGAAGCCACTACCTCAGCGGCTTGGTTGTACTCATTCGCCTTCTGGGGGTCCTCAGCGGAATCCGCGAGCTCCAGGGCGCGCTCGGTCTGGGATTGGTAATCCTGCTGGGACTTCACCAGGCGGTTCATTTGCATTTCCAACTGAGACTTGTGCCCGATGATCTCTGCCGCATGATCCGAGATTTCTTGGTGCTGTTCCTTGGCGGCCTTGACCGCCTGCTGGATTTGGACCTTTGGATCGGCGTTCTCATCAATCTTTTGATCGAGAGAACTCATCACGTACTTCCAGCCCTTGCTGAAGGGGTTAGCCATCACTATCTCCTTTGGTCATAAAAAAGACGCTTTCTAGCGAGTTTAGCGATACTCACCAGAAAGCGCCGTGGAAGCTCTGAAAATTCAGATTCTATGCCTGCTGTGCGTTCTGCTCTTCAACCTGGCGGCGAACCTCAGCCATATCAAGGTCCTTGACCTGCTTGAGCAGATCCTCCAGCGCTGCGGGCGGCAGTGCGCCAGCCTCGCGGAATACGAGGATGCCATCGCGGAAGATCATCAGGGTAGGAATGGACTGGATCTGCAGGGCGGAAGCAAGGCCCTGGTTTGCCTCGGTGTCCAGCTTGGCAAAGGTAGCATCGGTGTGCTCCTCGGATGCCTTCTCGTAGACAGGGGCAAAGCGCTTACATGGGCCGCACCAGTCCGCCCAGGCATCGACAAGCGTAATGCCTTCGCCGGTTACGGTCTGTTCAAAGTTCTCTTCAGTGACGTCGATAGTAGCCATACTCGTTGTAACTCCTTTACGTTGTGGTTTATTCCCCACCGTACCTAAATTTCTTCCTTGCCAGATACCCCTAGGGGGTATAGCATGGAAGCATAAGCAATCAAGAAAGGATGATTATCATGGCAACGAAGAACTACACCGTAGAAGGAATGAGCTGCGGACACTGTGAAATGTCCATCCGCGAAGAGGTAGGCGAAATCGCCGGTGTTGAGGAAGTTTCTGCGGACCACACCACTGGCGCCGTGTCTGTCTCCGGTAGCGATTTCACCGATGAACAAGTAGCAGCTGCCGTAGCCGAAGCCGGATACACCCTTAAGTAGGCGAATACTATGTCACACGTTGATCTCGGGGTCTCGGGCATGACCTGCACGTCCTGCTCTTCCCGGGTAGAACGCAAGCTCAACAAGGTAGACGGCGTTGAGGCGAGCGTTAACTTTGCCACCGAATCCGCCTCTATTGAGTTCGATCCGGAGACTTCTACGCCTGCGGATCTGATCAAGGTCGTCGAAGGCGCCGGATACAGTGCTTTCGATATGTCTGGCAACGATGACGCAGACCAGGACGGGGACGCAGAGGGCACGCCGGTTGATGATGCCCGCGCTGCAGAACAGCAGAGCCTGTTGCGGCGGACCATCATCTCGGCAGTATTGTCCGCCCCCATCATGGTCATCTCCATGGTGCCCGCCCTGCAGTTCCAGAACTGGCAGTGGGCCTGCGCCATGCTAGCCACCATCGTCTTCATCTTTGGTGGCGCCCCCTTCCACTCCGCTACGTGGACCAACCTGACGCACAGCTCGTTCACCATGGACACCTTGATTTCCATGGGTACCTCGGCCGCGTACCTGTGGTCCCTGTATGCACTGTTCTTCGGCAACGCCGGCGAGCCCGGTATGACGATGAGCATGTCGTGGTCCTCCAGCTCGGCCGACATGGACCATATCTACTTTGAGTCTGTGGGAATGGTCATTACCTTCCTGCTCCTCGGCCGCTGGTTCGAAGTCAAGGCCAAGGGACAATCTTCCGAGGCGCTGCGCACCCTGCTGTCCATGGGCGCGAAGGAAGCCTCCGTGCTGCGGGATGGCAAGGAATCGCGCATTCCCATCTCCCAATTGCAGGTGGGCGATGTCTTCGTTGTACGACCGGGCGAAAAGATTGCCACCGATGGTGAGGTCGTCTCCGGCAATTCTGCAGTCGATACCTCCATGATCACCGGTGAATCCGTCCCGGAAGAAGTGGGCGTGGGCGATACCGTTACCGGCGCCACCATTAACGCTTCCGGCAAGTTGGAGGTTAAGGCCACCCAGGTGGGCGAGGACACGGTCCTATCCCAAATGGCCACCTTGGTCACCAACGCGCAGGCATCCAAGGCCCCCGTGCAGCGCCTAGTGGACCGCATCGCGCAGGTCTTCGTGCCGGTAGTCATCGGCATTTCCGTCCTCACGCTGCTGGTACACCTCATCTTCGGCGGCGTGGCACCGGCGTTTATCGCCGCTGTCTCCGTGTTGATCATCGCCTGCCCTTGCGCGCTGGGCCTTGCCACCCCGACCGCCATCTTGGTGGGCACGGGGCGCGGTGCCCAGCTGGGCCTGCTCATTAAGGGCCCGGAGATTCTCGAGTCCACAAAGCAGGTCGATACCATCGTGATGGATAAAACCGGCACGGTTACCGCCGGTGAAATGTCCGTTACGGCCGTGCATGGTGATGTCCTCGAGTACGCCGCCGCCGTCGAGCGGAACTCCGAGCACCCCATCGCCCAGGCCATTGCGCGCGAGCGCGACGTGGAGCCCGGCACCGACTTTTCCACCAGCACCGCTGGCGTGGAAGCAACGGTGGATGGGGTCCGCGTGGGCGTCGGCAAGCCGCGTGGGGACCTAGGCCAGTACGCTGAGGCATTCCGCAAGGCAGAGGGCGCGGGCGCTACCCCGGTGGCGGTGTACCTCGACGATGAGCTCGCTGGGCTCATTGAGGTCCGGGACACCATCAAGCCCACCTCCGCTGAGGCCGTAGAGCAGATGAAGCAGCTGGGCCTAACCCCGCACCTGCTGACCGGCGATAATGAGGGCGCGGCCCAGCGCGTGGCAGAGGAAGTTGGCATCACCGAGGTCACGGCCGGCGTGGTTCCGGAGGAAAAGGTCGACGTCATCAAGAAGCTCCAGTCCGAGGGGCACAATGTGGCCATGGTTGGTGACGGCGTCAACGATGCCGCGGCCTTGGCCCAGGCGGACCTTGGCTTGGCGATGGGCGCCGGTACCGACGTTGCCATCGAGGCCTCCGATATCACCCTGATGAATGGGGATCTGCGGTCCGCGGCCGATGCCATTCGCCTATCCCGCCGCACACTGCAGATCATTAAGGGCAACCTGTTCTGGGCTTTTGCCTACAATATTATTCTCATCCCCGTGGCGGCCTTTGGCCTGCTCAACCCGCTATTTGCAGGCATCGCCATGGCATTGAGCTCCGTATTCGTCGTCTCCAATTCCCTGCGTCTCCGGAAATTTTCTAGCCAGCGCTATGATTAGCGCATGCTCAGCCGCAATGAACGATTAGACCGGCTCCCGGTCACCAGCAAACACAAGCGCCTACTCTTGGGCTCCGGCCTAGGGTGGGCGCTCGATGCTATGGATGTGGGGCTCATTTCCTTCATCATGGCCGCCCTGGCCGTGCATTGGGATTTGAGCAGCACCCAAACCTCCTGGCTTGCCTCTGTTGGCTTCCTCGGCATGGCTCTGGGCGCGACATTCGGCGGGCTCCTTGCGGATAAGTACGGCCGCCGCCACATCTTCTCCCTCACCCTCTTGGTCTATGGCCTGGCCACCGGCGCCTCTGCCCTGGCCAGCGGACTGGCCATACTTATTATCTTCCGCTTCATCGTCGGGCTGGGATTGGGCGCTGAGCTGCCGGTCGCCTCCACGCTCATCTCCGAATTCTCACCGCGCCGCATCCGCGGGCGCATGGTAGTCCTCCTCGAGGCCTTCTGGGCGCTCGGCTGGATCCTCGCCGCGCTCATCGGCACCTTCATCGTGGGCGCCGGCGAAAACGGCTGGCGCTGGGGCTTTGCCGTGGGCCTCATCCCCGCCGCTTATTCAGTCTACGTGCGCCTAGGCTTGCCGGAATCGGTGCGCTTCCTCGAATCCAAGGGCCGCCACGGCGAGGCCGAAGAGGTTGTGGCGTCCTTCGAGGAGGCCGCCGCGGGCCAGCCGCTTGACGATGTCCACCCAGAACCCACCGCCTCCACCGAGACCTCCATTTGGGGTCGGGGTTTGCGCCGCCGCACGGCGGCCCTGTGGACCATTTGGTTTTGCGTCAATTTCTCCTATTACGGCGCCTTCATCTGGATCCCGTCCCTGCTGGTGGCCGATGGTTTCTCGCTCGTAAAATCCTTCAGCTTCACCCTCATCATTACCTTGGCACAGCTACCGGGCTACGCCACCGCCGCCTGGCTCATTGAGGTCTGGGGCCGGCGAGTCACCCTCGCCGTGTTCTTGGTCGGCTCCGCCGTCTCGGCCGGGCTCTACGGCACCGCAAGCTCCGAAGTATTCATCATCATCGCCGGGTGCCTGTTGTCCTTCTTCAACCTCGGCGCCTGGGGTGCTCTTTATGCGATTGGTCCGGAGCTCTACCCCACCGCGCTGCGCGGTCGCGGTACAGGTGCCGCCGCCGGTTTTGGTCGCATCGCCTCCATCGTCGCACCGCTCGTTGTGCCGCCACTCATCGCGGCGACCGGTGCTGGATTCCTTTTCGTGCTCTTTGCGGCTGCCTTCGCCATCGCCGCCACAGCTGCATTTACTTTGCCTGAGCTTAAGGGTGAGGCCCTTGCTCGATAAATTAGCCCTTAGCGCGTGGATTGGCGTCATGGTGGCGCTGACCACCCTGAAAGCTTTCTTCCAGATTGGTTACCTGTGGAAGCCCGAAAACCAGCGCGTCCGCGAGCTCCATTTAGTTCCCCTCGATGAATTTTCCGGCAATAGTTGGTTTGCGCCGCTTTTCGAATACGCCGGCAATACCGCCTTCTTCATCCCCTTCGGGCTTTTGATATTCACGCTGTGCCGTTCCGTGAAGGTATCGGCTGCCTGGGGATTCGCGCTGAGCTTAACCCTGGAGACGGCCCAATATGTTTTTGCCCTAGGCCGCACAGATATCGATGATCTGCTCTTTAATACCCTCGGCGCGCTCATCGGTGCAGCGATCGCCCACTGGGGCGGGCAACGCTTCTTCCCGGTATGGCGGTGGCTTTCCCTAGCCGCGGCCGCGGTCTTTATCGTGCTGGTAATTCTGGGTCCCCGCTTAGGGGACCCCGCCGCCGTCGTGGACCTATAAGCCCTTTATCCGTGCGCCATGTTGACGAACTTGGAGTAGTGCAGCTGGTGGGCCACCTGAACCGTGTCAATGGGCCCGCCGCGGTGCTTGGCCAAAATAATATCCGCTTCTCCGGCGCGCTCGTTATCGCGGTCTTGCGAGTCTGGGCGGTATAGCAGCATCACCATATCGGCGTCCTGCTCCAAGGAACCGGACTCACGCAGGTCAGCCAATTGCGGCTTCTTGTCATTACGCGCCTCAGGTCCACGGTTCAGCTGCGAAATGGCAATCACCGGCACCTCAAGTTCCTTAGCCAATAGCTTGAGCTGGCGCGAGAACTCCGAAACCTCTTGCTGGCGCGACTCCACTTTTTTACCCGAAGACATCAGCTGGAGATAGTCCAAAACAATGAGGTCGAGGCCATGCTGCTGCTTGAGCCGGCGGGCTTTCGAACGGATCTCCATCATCGTGAGGTTCGGGGAATCATCAATAAATAGCGGCGCATCTTGAATGCGGTTAAGCGTGTCATCGATCTTCGCCCAATCCTCCATGGAGACGCCACCACTGCGCATATCGGTGAGCTTCACCTCAGATTCCGCGGAGAGCAGGCGCATCACGATCTCTGAGGCGGACATTTCCAAGGAAAAAATGACGGAGGACTTGCCGTGCTGCAGAGAGCACGAGCGAATGAAGTCCATCGCTAGCGTGGACTTACCCACACCGGGTCGCGCCGCCACGATGATCATCTGGCCTGCGTGCAAGCCATTGGTGAGCTTATCCAAGTCAATGAAGCCTGTGGGCACGCCCAATTCAACGCCGCCCGCCTGCTGTAGCGCCGCCAACTCATCAATGGTGGGATCAATCAGATCACCCAGCACGCGGTAGTCCTCAGCGGTCTTGCGCTGGGCGATGGCAAATACTTCCTGCTGGGCTCGGTCGATCACCGATTCGATCTCGGCATCCTCTGTGCCAGAAAATCCCAGTTGGACCACGCGCGTACCGGCATCCACAAGCCGACGCAGGACGGCCTTTTCCGCCACGATTTCCGCGTAATAGCGGGCATTGGCCGCGGTGGGAACGGTAGCCAAAAGGGTGTGTAAGTAGGGCGCACCACCAACGCGTTCGAGGTTATTAAACCTATCCAGCCGCGAGGAAAGGATAAGGGGGTCGATGTCTTGCCCCGCCGCGTAGAGGTCCAGCATGGCACCATAAATTAAGGCGTGGGCCGGATAATAGAAATCATCGGGTTCGAGCTCTTCAATTACCTCCATGACCGTATTGGGGCTGAGCAGCATAGCGCCCAATACGCCCTGCTCTGCTTCCCGGTCCGACGGCGGCTGGCGATACTCCTCGTAGCGCTGCGGTTGATCCTGTTGGTACCGCGGCCGGCGCGCTACGGCATTATCCGGCGCCGGTGGTTCCGGCGGAAGCTGTTCATCATCAAAGCTCGCGTTGGTCATGTGTCCCCCTTGGTGTCCGTAAAGCGACCTTGCGTAACGCTGTCCAAGTGTAGACGAGCTCCCGGACACTACCTGCCTGGGCATAACTCCCACAGTTATCCACAGGTGCTTGTGGAATTACCAGGTAGGCCGATCGTTGCATTTCATTTGCCGAGGTCACGACTGTGGATAACTTGACACCACTGTGACCTGCAATGATAATAACCGCTGGTCAGAGCGGTTATTTTGAAGTGTGAAAATTCCCACAGAGTGACGGAAAATAGGCCGTGACCAGCGGTAAAGTCGTGCAAGAATCTTGGTGAGCCCGTACCCTGAATTCCACATTCATCCACAGATTTTCACAGTTATCCACAGGCCAATTGGGTAGGCAAAAGGCCCCAGGAATTCTCCACCTCACATAGAGAATTCTTGGGGCCTTAAGCCGTGCTGTTGTCTTTGGGTCTGTGGACCGTCGAGCGCTGCTTAAGCAGCGACGACCGAGAAGTTCACCTTGCCGAGCACGTCAGCGTGCAGCTTCAGCTCGACCTGGTAGTTGCCGGTCTTCTTGACCAGGCCCTTGGGCATATCAACGATACGCTTATCCAAGTTAGGGCCACCGGCCTTGGAGACGGCCTTGACAATATCTTCTGCGTTAACGGAACCGAAGAGCTTGCCGGAAGTGGAGGTCTTAACCTTGACCTCAACGTTCGTCAGCTGCTCAAGCTGGTTGCGGACCTCGCGTGCGTGGTCCAGGTCGCGAATTTCGCGAGCTTCCTGGGCGCGCTTGATGCCCTCAATCTGCTTCTCAGCGCCGCGGGAAGCCACGATGGCCAAGCCGCGGGGAAGCAGGTAGTTACGTCCGTAGCCGTCCTTAACCTCAACAATTTCGCCAGCGGCGCCGAGGTTCTCAACGGCAGCGGTGAGGATCAGCTTCATGATCCCTGCCTTTCAATTGAGTTAGTTGAATAGTTGCGGGTGACAGACTTAGAACGGGGGTTCAGAATCAGCGCCTCCAAAGCCGCCTGCTGGCGGTGCGGAGTTCCACGGATCCTCTGCAGGAGCCTGGTTCTGCTGCTGCGACTGCTGCTGTTGCTGGCCTCCAAAGCCGCCCTGATTATTGTTATTCGAGCGCTGCTGCTGACCGCCGCCGCCAAAGTTGCCGCCGCCCTCACGGGGATTGCGGTTTACCTGTGCGGTGGCGTAGCGGAGCGACGGACCGACCTCATCGACGTCGATCTCAAATACAGTGCGGTTTTCACCCTCGCGGGTCTGGAAGGAACGCTGCTTCAAGCGGCCGGTAACGATGATGCGCATGCCCTTGCTCAGGGTCTCAGCGACGTTCTCCGCCGCCTGGCGCCATACGTTGCAGGTCAGGAACATAGCTTCGCCGTCTTCCCACTGGTTCGTCTGCGAATTATAGCGACGAGGCGTGGAGGCGACGCGGAAGTTAGCTACCGCCGCACCCGCTGGGGTGAAGCGAAGCTCGGGGTCAGCAACTATGTTGCCCACCACCGTAATATTGGTATCTCCCTGTGCCATGTCTTTACTCCTTATCGGTTACGTGGATTGTGCTTGATCCCAGTATCCGCTACTTGCTGTCGGTGCGCAGAACCTTGGTACGCAGGATGGTGTCGTTCAGGTTCAGGCGACGGTCGAGCTCGGAAACCGAAGGGTGCTCGCACTCCAGGTTAACGACGGCGTAAATGCCCTCTTCCTTCTTCTCGATGGGGTATGCAAGGCGACGCTTGCCCCATACATCGAGGTTCTCAACCTTGCCGCCGTCCTTGCGGACGATGTCGAGGTACTTATCTAGGGACGGGGTTACGGTGCGCTCATCCTGATTAGGATCCAGAATGATCATGACTTCGTAGTGACGCACGGACCTCATCACCTCCTATGGTCTAGTCGTTTTCGGCTGCATCACCTTTGCGGATGCAGCAGGAGGGTACGTTGCGTCAAGCAACCCCACCACAGTACCGCAAATGACCGGCGAAAAGAAATCTATCCCGTCGTAGTGGAGGCAAAAAAGATAGCACACGTCGCGGGAATGATGGTGAGAAAAACAATGGCAAGGATGCCCAAGATGATGGGCCCGCGCTTATCTTCCCTGTTATGAAACAGCCAAAAGGCCGCCATAACGCAGATAAAGCCCAACAAGATCGACACCATGCCGATTATGGTCACAATCATTGAAATACTCCCGCCACTGGGTCGCGGCCCGTATGCGCCGCACGCACTTTATCTTCCGTTTTATTCCACATTTGCCGCAGCACAATAACCGCCATGGCAATGATGAATCCATCGCGCACAAGGATCGCCACGTCCAAGAGCTCGTGTGGAATACCCTTATTATCGATGCCCAGCATATGCCACATGAGCAGGGGCCATACGAGGGCATCGGCAAGCGCCCAGCCCAAAACCAACCGCCAACGCGGCACGGCCAAGGCCGCTGGAACTAGGAGCCAGAGCGAATACTGCGGGGACCAAACCTTATTGACCAGCAGGAAGGCCGCGACGATGAGGAAGACCAACTCCGCTACCCGCGGGGTAAGCGGGCTGCGCCAGCCGGCCAAGGCAATGCCGGCGCACAAGAAGATGAATGCCACGAGCGAGAAAGTATTCAAAAAGTCCTGGCTGAAAGAAATGTCCAGATTCCGGCTAATCAGCGCATACAGGGTGGTCCATTCCGCGCCGCGTTCCTGGTTCAGGCGGAAAAATTCCGCCCAAGCGTCCGGGTATTTCAAGGCAACGGGAAGGTTGACCACGAACCAAGCGGCAGCCGTAGCGACGGCGACCTTGGCAAAAGCGTCCCAGCGGCGACTGCGCCAGGCAAGGACGAAAAACGCACCGAGCAGAAATACCGGCCATAATTTGAATGCGGTTCCAAGGCCGATGAGGATGCCGGCGAGCCAAGGGCGGTGGCGGCTAATGGCCAGTAGCGCGCCAACGGCAAAGGCGATGGCAGGTATATCCCAATTGCTAAAGGCATGGATGATAATCAACGGGCTGGCGGCTACCAGGATGGTGTCCCACGTGCGGTTTCCCACCAAGAGGTAAACCATGTAGATGACGCCGACCCAGATGCAGGCCATGACCATGGCGGTGAGCCCAAAGTACCAGCCAGCGGCGGGCACCCCAGCCCATTCCACGAGCCCATAGGTATGGCGCGCAATCCAGCCCATCAGGCCCTGGAACATCCCCGCCAATACCGGGTATTCCATGTAACGGGTCAGGCCATCTTCCTGCCAGGAAAAGGCGTAGGGAAAGCCCGGTTGATCTAATCCGCGGCCTTCATAAAGCGGGACGATGTCGTTATAGCAAAAAGAGGTGTACTGGCGGTTAGAGGACCAATCCAGCTTGATGGTGCCGTCTTCGCCGCGAGTACCAGCGGCGCAATTTGCCTTGGATAAGAACCCACCGGCCAAGAAAATCCAGGCTACCGCGATGAGCGCGCGCAGCGGGGTCCACCACTGCGCGCGGCTATCCCGGGCAAAGCGTCCCCTCGGCCCGCCCAAGAACTCTATGACGCCTCGCGCCATTGGTTCGTCTGCGGCGGACAAGCGCTGGTCTTGGCTCACGCGTACCGCTCCTTGCTTAGCCTAAGAGGTCAGCCAGGCCGCCTTCGCGGTCAAGGATGTCATCTAAAGACGGAGCTTCGGGTGGGGCTGGCTCGTTATTGCCGCCGCCATTTCCCCTATTGCCGCCGTTTCCATTATTGCCTCCCTGGTTCTCCGGCTGCTGCGACGGGGCATCGCGACCCGCATCCGGGCTTTCCGCAGGTGCTGGGCTGGTCTCTTCTTCAGGGGCGCCATTTTGCGCTGGACCAGTGTAGTTCTGGGTGCTTTGCCCGCCGGCACTACCACCTGGGTTGTAGGCCGGAGCGCCGCCGCCGGCAGAAACCGTGCCGAAGCGCACCGGGTAAGCAGTGGGGAATTGCTGGAATTCCTGGTCCGCCAAGGAGTTATCCAATACGGACTTCCAGATCTTCGTCGGTGCGCCAGCGCCGTACATGATGCCGCCATACTGGTCGAAAATGGCAGAGGTGTTATCGGCCGTACCTACCCACACGGCGGTGGCAAGCTGCGGGGTGGCACCGACCATCCATGCATCCTTATTGGTTCCCGAATCACCGAGCTGGGTCGTACCGGTCTTAGATGCCGAAGCACGTCCGCCCGCCAGCGAGCCGTTGGACCATGCTGCCACTGGCCCCATGGCCTCAAGGACGTTATTGGCCACATTGGCGGAAACGCGGCGCTCGCCCTCACCGTCTGGGTGTTCATACAGAACTTCCCCTGCGGCATTTTCTACGCGCTGCACAAAGTGCGGGTTGTGCCAGACACCCTGGTTCGCAAGAGTAGACATCGCGGTTGCCATGTCCAACGGACGGGACTGGTACTGGCCCAAGACCACACCTTCGAAAGGCTGCTTGCCGTTTTCAGTCAGCGTCTTTTCGATGCCCGGCAGCGAGCGGGCAACGCCCAAAGCGTGGGCCATATCCGCGGTGTCCTGGGTGCCGTTCTTCAGATCGCTCTGCAGGCGCAAATAAGAGGTGTTCAGGGATTGCTTGGTGGCCTCGCGCAGGTCGCACACGCCACAGCCGCCGCCCACGTTGGTGACCAGATCGGAGCCCGGCAGCTGGTACGGCGCCGAGGAGTAGTTGGTATCCAAGCTAATGCCCTGCTGCAGTGCAGCGGCAAGCGCCATAATTTTGAAGGTCGAACCGGTCTGCAACGGGGAGTTGGCGTAATCCCAACCGTTGGAATCATGCCCGCCAAAGTATCCGCGCACCGCACCCGTCTTCGGGTCAATGGTTACAGAAGCCGCGCGGGCATCCTCTTGTAGCGGCGCCAGCTGGTCATCGACTGCCTGCACCGTATTGTTTTGCACGTTCATATCGATGGTGGTGGTAATGCGCAGGCCGCCGGTAGAGACCTGATTTTCCGTAATTCCCACCTCTTCAAGCTCGCGGATGACCTGGTCCTTAATGTGGCCATTGGCACCCGGGGCTTCCGTATATGCCGAATACTCAGCCGGGTCGCGGGTCTCCGGGAAGACCATCCCATCGCGCTCTTCCTTACTGAGATCGCCCATGTCCACGAGGCCGTCCAGCACGTAGTTCCACCGGTTTTCGGAACCTTCCTGGTTCACGCGCGGATCCAGGCCAGAAGGCGACTGGATAAGGCCGGCGAGCATGGCGCCTTCCTCAGGGGTGAGGTCCTTGGCGTCCTTATCAAAATAGGCATTAGATGCAGCCTGGATGCCGTAGGCATTGCGGCCAAAGTAGACCGTATTCAGGTAGGCGTTGAGGATGTCTTCTTTTTCCCACTCATTGGTCATCTTGATGGAGTAGATGAGCTCGCGCGCTTTGCGCACGTAGGAGTATTCGTTGCCCACCAGGGTGTTTTTCACGTACTGCTGGGTAATCGTGGAACCACCACCGGCGGTGTCATTGCCGGTGACCTTACCCAGTACCGCGCGGCCCAAACCGGTGAAGGAAAAGCCGGAGTTTTCCCAGAAGTCGCGGTCCTCAGCGGCGAGCACGGAGTCCTGGACAAAGACGGGTACTTCATCCAAGGTCACGTGCGTGCGGTTGCCTTCCGGCGGTACCAAACGCGCCAGCTGGGTATCGTTATCGGAGGCATAGATGGTAGAGACCTGGTTATTGGCCAGCTCTTTGGGCTCCGGAACGGTGTATTGCGAATAGGCATAGCCAAAAAGGCCTGCAGGCAGCGCCACAAAAACCACTAGGAGAGCCACAACGACCCACGGCCAAATGCGGCGCTTTTTGGGTTCTTCGCCTTCTTTACGGCGGTCCACCTTAGTGGACTCGCCAGTAGATTCCTTCTCGGTCACTGATTCGTGTCCTCATTCATCCCTGGTAACAAACTAAATAATTGCAGCTTACTGCCTAAGGCGGTGCGCCGAAAACTAACACGCGTTAAAAGCCGTTGCAGAACGCAACAAATGATTCCACCGGCAGTGTCTGCAGACCTCCACCTCATGCACGGTAAATTCCAGGCCTTCACCAACAAATTCCGCTATTTCTTGCTCGCTGCGGGCGCTCCCGGCGCGCCGGCCTAGGCTCTCGCCGTACACCCACCGGGTCAGGCGCAGGTTCTCCCCGCAGACTGGGCAGGGTTTATACATGGTGCGGCCGTGGTGCTCGGCGGCGGCCCGGAGGAGGAAGTCCGCATCGCACACCTCATCGCGCCCCAAGTGCCCGGCGCGGTATTCGCGGACGTGTTGGGTGCGCTCCCATTCGTGAGAAAGCTCGTGCTTAAAGGCAACGGAATTCACCCGCATTATCTTAATTTCCTCTTCTTGATCGATCCATATGCCGTCGTGCTACCACCAGGCATAATTTCTGGCCTAACGTTGCGCAGGCACCACACAGCAACGAATTTATAAAGGAGCATAGTGTGTCTGACAAAGTAAAGGTCGCCATCGTCGGCGTCGGCAACTGCGCCACGTCCCTTATTCAGGGCGTGGAGTTTTATCGCAACGCCGCAGCAGAGGAAAATATTCCTGGCCTGATGCACACGCAGTTCGGGCCCTACCACGTCGGCGATATTGAGTTCGTCGCGGCCTTCGACGTCGATGGAGACAAGGTGGGCAAGGATCTTGCGGAGGCTACCCGCAGCTCCCGCAACTGCACCATCACCATCGCAGACGTCCCAGACCTCGGGGTCACCGTTAAGCGCGGCCCCACCATGGATGGCCTGGGCCGTTACTACCAGGAATCCATTACGGAATCGGATGAAGCTCCTGCCGATGTCGCAGCTGCCCTCCGCGAAGCGGGTGCCGAAGTTGTTGTTTCTTACCTGCCGGTTGGTTCCGAAGAGGCGGATAAGTTCTACGCTCAGGCCGCTATCGATGCCGGTTGCGCATTCGTCAACGCCCTGCCGGTCTTCATTGCTTCTGACCCAGAGTGGGCCAAGAAGTTTGAGGACGCCGGTCTGCCCATCGTGGGCGATGACATCAAGTCCCAGGTTGGCGCAACCATTACCCACCGCGTTATGGCGAAGCTTTTTGAAGACCGCGGCGTACGCCTGGACCGCACGATGCAGCTCAACGTGGGCGGCAACATGGACTTCAAGAACATGCTGGAGCGCGAGCGCCTTGAGTCTAAGAAGATTTCCAAGACCCAGTCCGTGACTTCCAACGTGCACAACTCCCCTATCGCTGGCAAGCGCGCAGACCGCAATGTCCACATCGGCCCGTCGGACTACGTGGAGTGGCTGGATGACCGCAAGTGGGCTTATGTCCGCTTGGAGGGTTCCGCATTCGGAGAGGTTCCGCTGAACCTGGAGTACAAGCTCGAGGTCTGGGACTCCCCTAACTCCGCCGGCATTATTATCGATGCCGTCCGCGCCGCCAAGATCGCCTTGGACCGCAAGGTTGCCGGTCCAGTACTTTCCGCTTCCTCCTACTTGATGAAGTCCCCTCCAGTACAGAAGGCTGACGATGTCGCGCGCAACGAGCTGGAAGATTTTATTAAGGGAAGCTAATTTTTTCGTCGCGATACTACCGCTAGGCGGTAGTGCACGATAGAATTTAGTTCTATGACGCAACATCATGATGAGACGGCCCCAACGAAGTCCCCGTCCAACTACGAGGACGCGGTAGAGGTAGCGCGGGATATCCAACCGGCGCTCAATAAGTTGATTCTTATTTTCCAGCGCACCGCAGAGGGTTCATCGTTGACTACCTCGCAGGTCTCCATCATGAATCAGTTGCGCTTGCGCGGGCCTTCCCGCGTATCCACCATCGCCCAGGCGGAGCTCATCCGCATGCCCACTGCGTCCAACGCGCTCTACCAACTAGAGCGCCGCGGATTCGTGGAACGCCACCGCGATGAGGAAGATCGCCGCGGGGTGCTGGTTGCGCTCACCCAGCTGGGCGAGTCCGAATTGGCCATAGTTTCCGGCCAACGCGCCGCGGCCCTTGCAGAGATTATGCGTTGGCTCGAGCCCGAGGACTTGGCCACCGCCCGCGAGATGGGTGCGGTCATTTCCAAGCTTGCGGATGTATACCGCCCCACCATGGATAGCGAGTAGCAGGCTTGCGGCCGCATGCAATTTTAGTTTTGCGGCCACAACAGACGATAATGAGCCTTAGTACTCATTAAGCTTTCGCATACATATTCATTCTATGGGCAAAAAATCTAAACAACCGCTGCTGCCGACCCTGCACAAGGGCTCGGCCGAAGAGCCGTTGCGCATCCTCATTTCTTGGAGTCCTTCCTCTTCCGGTACGGAACCCCTCGACTTCGCCGCATGGCTATCGCGCACCGTGGTAATAGAGGTACGCGTTATTTCCACGGTTTTCCAGCCTTGGACCACGACGTCTTTGTCCAAGCTGGGCGGGAAATACAAGAAGTGGTTTAAAGAGCAGAAGCAGGCGTGCGCTTCTGCCACCGCCGCAGCCCTGACGGAGGCAGGTATCCCGGAAAAGTACTGGGATGATACGCCCTCCGTGCTTGTCGATGGCCCCTCTCGCCCCCAGCTTCTTACTGAAATGGCCCAGGATTTTCAGGCTGATATCATCCTGCTAGGCCCCAACCAGGCCGCGCCCAAGGGCCGCTTTTTCCCCGGCTCAACTGCGGATACCCTCCTGCACTACTCGCCGCAATCCTTAGGGCTTATCCCGCGCAAGGCCAAATTATCGAAACACGGTGTGACCCGCTTTAATTTTGTCATTACAGAGCGCGGTGACCGTGCTGATAGGGAATTATTGGGCGCAGCCGCGCTGGCGGATCGCTGGGATCTGCCCCTGCGCATCTTGGCCTTCTCGGCGGATGACCTGTTGCATTCCCCGTCGAAGGATAAAAGCGATATTGCGCTCAAGCTCACCGCGGAGTGGCACGAGGATTCATTGGCCATGCTCGACCGGGCTCGCGACCACATCCAAGATTCCTTCCCTGAGCTCGAGGTCTCCTCCGAGATCGGCTCCGGGGCCGGGTGGTCCGGTGCGGTTGATTCGCTTAAGTGGAAAAAGGGCGATCTAATGTTGATGGCCTCTGCCCCACAAGGTCCCATCGCGCGGGTCTTTTTGGGCTCTACCGCAACCGAGTTACTCCCTCATATTCGCGTACCGGTACTCATTCACCCCGCGACCGACTAGGCTTTAATGTATGAGCTCGCGCCCAGAGCACCCCGAAAACGACCTGACGACCGACGCCGATTATGCCAACCTGCGCCGGCCTGAGCCGCAAAGCTTCGATGATTTGGCAGACGAGCCCGATCCCGTCGAGGTAGCCGCCGCCAACCGGCGCTCTACCCGCCAAGCCATCTGGTACATGGTGTCCGTGCTGGTCATCTCCGCGCTATATGGCTTCGGCGTCGCGCTCTTTTCGCGCCTTAGCGGCGGCCCACTGTGCGAGGATGGCACCGCAAGCTGGCTGTGTACCGAGGGCCAAAGAAACTTCTTTGCCATCTCCACCATGATCATCCCACTGCTGGGCATGATCGGCTGCGCGATCATTATGGTGCGCAAGCTGCGTCGCTACCTGCGCTGGCGCAGCTGGATGGCGATCTTTTGGGTCATGGCCTTCAACTTCATGATCTGGGCCATTAGCGATATTCAGCTGCTATTGGTGCGCTAACCCCGCACCCAGCTGTCCAAGCTAGCTGGCAAGGCGAAGGGCCACTTCCTCACAATCCGGCCTCCCGCAGTGCTGGGTTTCCGCATTCTGGATGCAGTCATCACAGATGAGCACCTGTTGGCGGCACGTGTCTTCATTAATGCAGTTGTGAAAGGTATTAGTTCCCTTGCCACAGTGCACGCAGTGGCCCAATTGGATAAAGCCTGGATCCTCTAGTCCTTGGCCAAATTCCTGGTGCATGCGCTTGTCAAAGACGTACATGGAGCCTTCCCACAGCCCATCATTGCCGTACTTTTCGCCGTAGCGCACGATGCCGCCATCGATTTGGTAGATCTCGTTGAAGCCGCGGTTCTTCATTAGAGAGGAAAGGACCTCGCACCGGATGCCGCCTGTGCAATAGGAGACGACCGGCTTGTCCTTCATCCAGTCATATTTGCCGGATTCCAGTTCCTCAATGAAGTCATGGGTGGTGCGCACATCCGGCACAACGGCATTTTTGAACTTGCCAATCTCTGCTTCCATGGCATTGCGGCCATCGAAGAAGACGACTTCATCGCCGCGCTCTTCTACCAGCTTGTTGACCTCTTCCGGCTTGAGGTGCGTGCCGCCGCCCACGACGCCGTTTTCATCCACCTTCAGCTCACCCGGCGCGCCAAAGGCCACGATTTCATCGCGCACCTTGACCGATAGGCGCGGGAAATCCTCGGCTCCGCCATCGGACCACTTAAACTGCATGCGCTTAAAGCCCGGGTACTCACGGGTTTGGCGCACGTAGCGCTTGCAGGCATCCATGTCGCCGCCGACGGTGCCATTGATGCCGTGTTCCGAAATGAGGATGCGACCCTTCAAGCCCAAGGACTCGCACAGGGTGCGCTGCCACAGCATGACGGCGGTCGGATCCTCGATGGGGGTAAAGCAGTAATACAGGAGAACTTTGCCGATAGTCACGCCCATAATCTTAGGCCCGCTACCGGAAAGATCCCCAATTCCTTAGCGCTTTTGGTAGAGCGCTTTCTTGCGGGCGAAGGCCGGATCCGAGGTCACGAGCACGCCAAGGTTGCGGAAGATTCCCTCATCCACCGAGCCCAGGATGGTGGTGGTGTGGACGTCGCAGCCGGCGAGCTCCTTGATCTGCTCCAGCGCCTTGCGCGCATCCTCGTCCTTCGCGGCGGATACGGATAGCGCGATAAGCACCTCATCGGTGTGCAAGCGTGGGTTGGAAGATCCCAGGTGCTTCGTCTTCAGCGTTTGGATTGGCTCTATCGACTCCGGCGAGAGCAGGTGCGTTTCGTCATCGATGCCGGCTAAATACTTGAGGGCATTGAGTAGCATCGCCGCGGAGCACCCCAGCAGCGGGGAGGTGCGGCCGGTGATGATGGTGCCATCGTGCAGCTGCATCGCGGAGGCGGGGCCATCGGTTTCCTCCGCACGCTTGCGGGCCGGGCCAACCACTGGGCGGTCATCGACTTTGATGCCGGCCTTTGCCATGACGACGGCGGCGCGCTCGGACTGCTCATCGCCCAGCCCGGCGCGGGCTTCTTCTACCTTGGCCTTGAAATAGCGGCGGATGATTTCCTGCTGCGCGGCGGCGCGGCAGACCGCATCATCGGTAATGCAGTAGCCGGCCATATTCACGCCCATGTCCGTGGGCGATTCGTACGGCGTGGCGCCGGTGAGCTTTTCCAGCAGGGTCCGCAACAGCGGGAAGGCTTCGACGTCGCGGTTGTAGTTCACCGTGGATTCGCCGTGGGCGCTCAAGTGGAAGTGGTCAATAATATTGGAATCGTTCAAGTCCACGGTGGCGGCCTCGTAAGCGAGGTTGACCGGGTGCTCGAGGGGAAGATTCCAGATGGGGAAGGTCTCAAACTTGGCATAACCAGTGTTATTGCCGCGCTGGTGCTCGTGGTAGACCTGCGATAGTGCGGTGGCGAGCTTGCCGGAACCAGGACCTGGGGCGGTGACAACCACCAAGTCCCGGGAGGTTTCGGCAAATTCGTTCTTACCAAAACCATCCTCAGAGACAATGAGGTCAGTATTCGTGGGATAACCAGGGATAACGCGGTGGCGGGCGACCTTGAGGCCGAGGCGCTCAAGCTTTTCGATGAACGCCTCTGCCTGCGTATTTCCGTCTTCCACCTGGGTCATGACGATGTTTTCAACCAAGAAGCCGCGGCTGCGGAATACGTCCACTAGGCGCAGGAGGTCGTCTTCATACAGGATGTCTAAATCAGCGCGTACCTTGTGGCGGGCAATGTCTTTGGCGTTGATGCACGGGAGGATTTCAATTTCCTCTTTGATGCGCTCCAGCATGGCGATCTTGTTATCCGGGGTAAAGCCCGGCAGCACGCGGGAGGCGTGCATATCATCGAAAAGCTTGCCGCCCATTTCCAGATAGAGCTTTCCGCCGATTTCTTCGCGGCGGGCCTGGATGTGCTTTGACTGCAGCTCAATGTATTTTTCTCGGTCAAAACCGATTTTATGCGTCATGATTTATCGACCCTTCAATAGAAATAAAATCAATCCGCGCTTCGAGTTTACTCTTTTTCATCCCCCAGCGCCACGCGCCCTAGTTGGGGGCGACCAACGATTTCACTACACTGAAGTTATGCCTGAAGGTCACGTGATCCACCGCCTAGCCCTCACACTCAACGCTGACTATCGCGGGCTGCCACTCAGCGTGACCAGCCCGCAAGGCCGGTTTGCCACCGAGGCGGCCATTCTGGACGGTACAGAAATCGACCACGCAGAGGCCTTTGGCAAGCACCTCTTCGTGCACTTCACCGCCGCCAACCCGGCACATATCCTCTATATTCACCTAGGGCTCATCGGCAAGCTCAGCTTCGAACCCCGCGAGGACACCCGCGGGCAGATCCGCATACGCATAGACAATGGGGCGCAGGCCGCGCAGCTGCGCGGGCCCCAATTTTGCCTGCTGCTCACGGAGGAGGATTACCAGGCGCGGCTGACCAAGGTGGGCCAAGATCCGCTCCGCGCCGATGCCGATCCTGAAGCCCTGTGGGCCAAGGTGAGCAAATCCCGCCGCAGCATCGGTTCCCTCATGATGGACCAGCACCTGTATGCCGGGGTGGGCAATATCTACCGCGCGGAGGCCCTCTTTCGCGCCGACCTCTCCCCCTTCACCCCTGGCAAGGATGTTTCCCGTGAAACATTCTTCGCCATCTGGAAAGACCTGGTAGAGCTCATGAACTACGGCGTAGAGCACGGCCGCATCGATACCGTGCGCGCCGAGCACTCCCCCGAGGCCATGGGGCGTGAGCCGCGCAAGGATGATCACGGCGGCGAAGTCTACGTCTACCGGCGCGCCGGCCTGCCCTGCTATGTCTGCGGCACGCCGATTGCGGAACAAGTAATGGAGGGCCGAAACCTCTTCTGGTGCCCCACCTGCCAATCCGCTGCTTAAGGCCTATAGTGGCGGGCATGCGACCTGCCTATAGTGTATCCACCGTTCGTTCCGCCGAATCCGCGCTCCTCGCGCAGCAGAGCCACGATGATGAGCTCATGCGCCTGGCCGCCCGAGGCGTTGCCGCCACGGCGAAATCCATGCTGACGGGCCCTGCGCCTCGCCGCATCACCATCCTGGCCGGGCCTGGCGGCAATGGCGGCGATGGCCTTTATGCAGGCGCTTTCCTCGCCGAGGAGGGCTATGGCGTCGAAGCAATCCTCGTCGCCGGTTCCGCGCACGACCCAGCGTTGCAGGCCTTTAAGGCCGCCGGAGGAACCATTACTGAGCAACCGCGCGCGGAGGCCACAGGCCTGCTTATTGATGCCGTCGCTGGCCTTAACTCCACCCGCGGCCTCAGCGGAGCGGGTCTTGCCGCGTACCGCGCGGCCAAGCAGCACGATATCCCGGTGCTTTCGGTGGATACCCCCTCTGGCATCAACGCCGATACGGGCGTGGCCGCGGAGAACGCGGTCGAGGCAACGATTACCGTGAGCTTCGGTTGGGCGCGCGCCGGCCACATCTTCGCCCCGGAATGCGGCACGGTGGTCCTGTGCGATCTGCAGCTGCCCAACGCGCCGCGGTCCTTTGCGGAGGAACTAACGGCTACCGCAGAGCCGGCGGGCTATATCGCCAACGAGCCCACCATCGATCTCCCCTACCAGTGGCCCGCGGAGCCCGTGCTTGCCGATGTCCACTTGGGCCACGTCACCGCCCCCAAGCCCGTGGGCTGCACAGGCCCCATCGTGGACCCCACTCCCCACGCTTCAAGCACGAAATACACCGGCGGGGTCACCGCTATCTGTGCTGGCAGCAGCGCGTATCCCGGCGCGGGCATCCTGGCGGCTACCGGCGCGGTGCGCGCCACGCCGTCCATGGTGCGGGTGATAGATAACGATGCTGTGGTCCCCCACTTGCCCGAGGTGGTTCCTCACCCGAGCGCCGAGGATAAGGTGCATGCCCAGGCGTGGGTGGTTGGTCCCGGCCGTGGCACCGATGAGGCGGCGGCCCGCGAGCTCCGCGCCGTCTTAGATCGCGAGCTGCCCACCATCCTGGATGCCGATGCCCTGACGGTGCTCGCCCAGAGCGCTGAGCTGCGCGATCGTGTCCGCACCCACCCGCGGGTCATCCTTACCCCGCACGCCGGCGAGTTCCGCCGCCTGTACGAGGCCGCCCTCGGCCGCGAGCTCGATCTCAGCGAGGGCGTGGGCCCGCGCCAGCGCGAGCTGGCCGAGGACTTGGACTGTTTTATCCTGCACAAGGGCCGGATCACCACGGTGACCGCGCCCGGCCAGGCCATCTACGGGATGAATGCCGGCCACTCTTATGCGGCCACCGCAGGCTCCGGCGACGTATTATCGGGCATCCTCGGCGCCACCATTGCGCAGGTCGACCACGCGAAGGCCGATGCCGAGTACATCATCATGGAGATCCTCCACGCCGCCGCCCTACACCAGCACGCCGCAGCCATTGCGGCACATACCCCCGATGGTTTTGGCATTTGTTCCGCTTCCCAGATTGCCGCGGCGATGCCCCAGTCCATCGCCCGCCTGCTAGTTATGCACCGTTAACGTCCTGCTTGCTCACGCGGCCGTCTTTGACCTCGACCACGTGGTCGGCGAAGGTGAGCAAGGAACGATCGTGGGTGACCAGCACGGTAGCGGTGTGCATCTCCTGGGTAATATCGCGCAGCAGGCGGATGATTTCCTGCGAAAGGTGGGAGTCGAGGGCGGAGGTGGGTTCATCGGCAAGCAGCAGGTTTGGCTCATCCATCAAGGCGCGGGCGATATTGACGCGCTGGGCCTGGCCGCCGGAAAGCTGGCCGATGCGGCGATTGCCCATCCCCTTAAGGCCGACGAATTCTAGCAGCTCATCGACGCGATCTTTGCGCAGCTTGCGCCCGGCCATGTGGTCCATGATGAGCAGCTGATCGCGCACCTTGAGCGAGGACAGCAGGTTGGACTGCTGGAAGATGATGGAATTCGTGCCATTGACCTCGACGGTGCCGGAGTACGGCGTGATGAGTCCGGCCCCCACGGAGAGCAGCGTGGACTTACCGGAACCGGACTCGCCCACGATTGCGGTGAGGGTATCGGAGTCGGCGCTAAAGGTGGCATCATCAAGCGCCGTAGTAGTCGTCGTGCCGTCCTGGAAGGTGACGGTGGCGTTGCGAATATCAAGAATGGTGGACATTTTAGGCATTTCCTCCCAATGCATCGAGGGGGTTGGCTTTGGCTACGCGGCGGGTGGAGACCAAGGCACCGGCCATGCCCAGGATCCAGATGCCGACCGCGGGAACGATGATGGTGCGCACAGATACGTCGAAGGGGACGGTGCCGGAGGCCAACAGGCCCAGTAGCCAGCCGACGAACGCGCCGAGGATGGTGCCAGCGGCCAAAATCAGTGCGGCTTGGGCCAGGGCATCGCGCAGCAGGTAGCGCACCGAGGCGCCCAGGGCGCGCAGGATGGAGAGATCGCGGGTGCGCTGCAGGGTCCACACCGTCAGGAAGGCGACGGTGACCAGGGCGGAGATGCCGTAGAGGAAGCCTTGCATGGTCAGCAGCGAACCGCGCTCGGACTGGTAAGCGGGCAGGCCGGAGAAGGAATCAGACATCTCGACCGAACCGGGCACCTCTTCGGAGTGCAGGGCAACCGTGCCGACTACCCCCTCTGGGGCGTGGCTTACCTTTTGCCAGGTCTGGGTAGATACCCATACCACCGGCGAGTGGGAGAACTGCGTTTCGGCAACGGTGCCCTCTACGGGAAGGTCTACCCCACCGATATTCACGGTGCCGGAGACCTCAATCGTGTCAGAGAGGACGGCGCCATCTTCCGGGATGGTGGCGTTGGTATTGGAGATGGTCGTACCGGCCGGCAGGCCCATCACGCCTACCGCGCCCTCGCCCTCCAGCTTGGTTTGCGCGGTGCCCAAGGCAATCGCATCGCCGGAAAGGTCCTTCTCGTGAATCTCGGACTCGTTATAGGCGGGCTCTTCGGTAGAAAAGCTGACGTAGGGGTGATCTTGCGCAACGGCCTCAAGCGCCGAGGTATTTTGCTTGGACAGGCCCTCCGTCAGGCCGGAGAGCATAACCAAAAGTAGGGTAATAAGCGCTACGGTGCCGCCGATGAGCCCGAAGCGGCCGCGCGCTGCGGTGATTTCACGAATAGCTAAGAACATACTTCTATAGTCCCTTTGTGCAGGTCAGAAGTAATCGGCGGCCTAGTTGAACCTCCAGTCAACCAACTGGTTGATCCCTCATCCACCCTCCGGCAGATACTGTAGGAAATTGTGTTTTCTGGACAGAAATTATGGCTCTGGGGCTTACATGCCATGTTCGCGTTCCTGCTGCTTTTCGGCGTGGCCCGCGCCTATATCGATGACCGCTTGGACGCCCGCGCCATCCTTTTGACCATCGGCCTAGCCGCGGTGTACGCGGCCGCGCGCTGGATTCCCACCTGGCTCTGGCTCACCGGGCTGTGCCTGCTCTGGTTGGGGCTCATGGTCCACGCGCAGGATTTCATGTGGCTCGAGTTCCCGCTTATCTTCGTTTTCCTGCGTGCCTTGCCCAAGTGGCCAGGGCTTATCTCCATCACGGCGCTATGGGCGGCGGCCGCCTTCATTCCGGCGTGGCTGCATCCGGATGGCTGGTCCATCGCCGCGGCCATCGGCCCGCTTATCGGCACGACCTTTGCCGCGGGCGTGTTTTATATCCAGCGCCGGTTGCAGGCGGAGGCGGCGCACCACAGGGACATCGCCAAGCAGCTGCAAGAAACCCAAGCCGAGCTGGCCGCCAGCGAGCACCAAGCCGGGCGCTTGGAAGAGCGCGAGCGCCTGTCCCGGGATATCCATGACACCGTGGCCCAAGGGTTAAGCTCCATCCTGCTGCTCTCGCGCGCCGCCCGGAATACCGATGACCTAGCGACCAAGAACGAACAGCTGGCCGTCATCGAGGACACCGCGGGCGAGAACCTGGCCGAGGCCCGCCGTTTCGTGCGCGAGCTCGCCGGGCCCGATGAGCGCCTAGAAACCCAGCTCGACTCTATCCTGTCCCAGATGCGCCGACGCACGGAGGCTTTAGGCGAGGACATCACCTTTGACCTTGTAGTTTCCGGCAGCGGAAGCGTGCCCAGCGATATCAAGCAAGTGGTCGTGCGCGCCGCGCAAGAGGGCCTTAATAACGTGATCAAGCACGCGCACGCCTCCCGCGCGGTGGTCACCCTGGGCCTTTTTGAGGATGCAGTCACCCTGGACGTCGTGGATAATGGACACGGTGTAGTTGAGCCCCCGCGCCACGGCGGCGATAGCGGCTTTGGCCTGCAAGGATTGTCCCAGCGCGTGGAGAGCGTCGGTGGCTCCCTGAGCCTCGAATCCGGCGACGGCACCGCCCTTGCCATCAGAATCCCCCTCAAGGAGCAGCCCCATGGTTAATGTCATGCTTATCGATGACCACCCCGTCGTCCGCGCCGGGCTGCGCGCGATACTGAATACCTTTGCCGATGTCCGCGTGGTCATGGAAGGCGATAACGGCGCGGACGTGGACAAGCTCTTTACCGATGACGCCCCCGAGGTCGACGTCGTGGTCTGCGATATCCAGATGCCGGGCGTCGATGGCATCACCGCCACCAAGAAGCTGACCGAGGCCGGTGGCCCGCCCGTGCTCATCCTCACCACCTACGACACCCAAGCCGATATCCTGGCCGCGGTCGAGGCCGGTGCGATGGGCTACCTGCTCAAGGATTCGCCCGAGGAAGAGCTACACGAAGCGGTGCTCAATACCGCCGCACGCCGGCGCACCCTCGCCCCAGAGGTGGTCAACCTCCTGGCGCAGCGCGTGGGCCAGCCCGAGCAGTCCCTGTCCACGCGCGAGCTGGAGATCCTCCGCGCCCTCGCGACCGGCTCTTCCAATAAGGAGTTGGCCAACCAGCTCTTCATTTCTGAGGCCACCGTGAAGACGCACCTCATTCACATTTATCAGAAGCTGGGCGTAGATACCCGCACTGCCGCGGTAACCGTGGCCCGAGAACGAAAGCTCATTTAATGCTGGACTGCATCGTCATCGGTGCCGGGCAAGCAGGCCTGGCCACCAGCTATTACCTGCGCAAAAAGGGACTCGACTTCCAGATCCTCGATGCCGAGCCCTCCCCCGGCGCGGCCTGGCGCCACGCGTGGCCGTCGCTCACGCTATTTAGCAATAGCGCCTCCTCCAACCTGCCCGGCTGGCCGATGCCCCACCACGAGGGTTTCCCGCCCGCCAGCCACGTCATCGATTACTTCGCCCGCTACGAGCAGCGCTATGACCTGCCCGTACGCCGGCCGGTGTGGGTCCAGGAAGTCACCCACGATGGCGAGAACTTTCATGCCACCACCGATGACGAACACCTCACCGCGCGCACGGTGGTGGCAGCCACGGGCACGTGGTCCTCGCCGTTCATCCCCTACTACCCCGGTTCCTTTGCCGGGCGGCAGTGGCACTCGGCGGTCTACCCCGGGCCCGATCCCTTTCGCGGTGAGTCCGTCGCCGTTGTTGGGGCAGGCAATTCCGGGGCCCAGATTGCCGCAGAGCTCGTGCTCTCCGGCGTAGAGACCACGTGGTTTACGGCAAAGCCGCCGCGGTGGATGCCCGATGACGTCGACGGCCGCGTGCTTTTCCAGCGCAACCGCGCCCGCCTCAACGCCATGATGCGGGGCGAGCCCGATCCCGGCGCGGATACCAACTTGGGCGATATTGTCGTCGTTCCTCCCGTCAAACGCGCCCGCGATGAGGGCTTGCTCGAGGCCTCCCCCATGTTCTCTAACCTCGATGAGGTGAAGGCAGATCACCTCATCTGGTGCACCGGGTTCCGCCCAGCGCTGGGTCCTTTCCGCGCGCTTCTCGATGGCCGCACCCCCACCGTCGAGGGCCTCTTCCTCGTCGGCTACGGAACCTGGACGGGCCCCGGTTCCGCAACCATTACCGGGGTGAGCCCCTTTGCCAAGCAGACCGCGGGGGACATCGCCAAGCTCTGCTCCCCCGACCTTTAGCCGCCCAAAAATGGTTGCATCACAATTCACGTATCATGGTGAGCATGAGCACGCTACTTGTTACCCGTAACGAAGACAAATCCGTCACCACCTCCTTTGAGGAAGGGGAATTCCTCGGCGAGGGTGACCTGACCGTTGACGTCTCTTATTCCTCGCTGAACTACAAGGACGCGATGGCGATTACCGGCGATCCCGGCGTCGTCCGCACCAACCCGCTGGTGCCCGGTATCGACGTGGTCGGCACTGTATCCGAGTCCAACGTGCAGCGCCTGCCGGTGGGCACCCTCGTTGCCTCCTTCGGCGATGGCCTTGGCGAATTCCGCCACGGCGGCTACACCCCAAAGCAGCGCGTCAATTCTCGCGCCACCGTTGCCCTGCCTGCAGATTTCACCGCGGAGCAGGCCGCTGCCGTCGGTACTGCCGGCTACACCGCGGCGCTGTGCGTTAACTCGCTGCGTGGGCTTCCCGAGGGCCCCGTCCTCGTCACCGGTGCCACCGGCGGCGTCGGCTCCATTGCCGTCAACCTTCTACGCAATGCCGGCTACGAGGTCCACGCCATGACCGGCCGCCCCGACGATTACGCCAACTACCTCCATGAGCTCGGCGCGCACGAGATCATCGATCGCGCCGAATTCACCGAACCGGGCAAGCCCCTGCAGAAGGCCATCTACGCCGGCGCCGTGGATACCTCCGGCTCCCAGGAGCTGGCAAACGTCTTGGCCCGTACCAAGTGGGGCGGCACCGTTGCCGCGACCGGTATGGCAAGCGGGCCTGACCTGCCCGCCACCGTCATGCCCTTCATCCTGCGCAACGTACACCTAGCCGGAGTGAACTCCGTCGATGCCCCACTGCACTATCGCCAGAATGCTTGGCAGCTCCTCGCCCGCACCTTGGACTTGTCCATCCTGGAGTCCTTGACCAATACTCTTCCACTGGAAGATGCGGTGGAGGAAGCACAATCGCTCATCAACGGCAGCCACCACGGCCGCACGGTGCTGAAGATTTCCTAAGGCCTAAGCCCTTTAGGGCCTACAGCTAGAAAGGCACCCCGTCACTCCTGGCGGGGTGCCTTTTCTGCGCGCCTGGGCTCTTGGATCCTAGGCATCGCCCGCCAAGTGCCGCGTAATCTTCCTCGAGATGGCTCCCAGCAGCCGCAACTCCTCTTCCGTCAAGACAGAAACCACCTTTTCATCTACTTTAGCGGTATGGCTCCCCAAGGCCGTGGCGAATGCCTCCTCGCCGTTTTTCGTCACTGTGACTTCAATAGCCCGGGGTCCTAGCTCCTCCGCGTGCCGCCTTGAAACCAAATCGCGCCGCTCCATCCGGACAAGCTGTCGGTGCAGCCGCGATTTCTCCCACCCAAGTTCCGCAGCCAGCTCATGCGGGCGGGTGCTCTGCCCACGGCGGCGCTGCAGAACGGCCAGCACCGCATAGTCAGCCTCACTCACATTCGCGGCTGCGTGCAGTGCGTTGGCCAACTCCCTATGCAGCTCGCGCTGCATCGCTACAAAGTCCGCCCACGCCGCACTTTCTTCTGGGCGCACAGTTTCCCCCTTTGGCTTTGTCTTAAATAGCATTATATACTGCACAGTTGATTACTCAACCGAGAATTGAGTAGAGCGGTTGATCCATCAACCCCCACCATTTATTAAGTCGTGGGATTTGGACTTCCAATCATTCATAATGGCCATATTTTTGCCAATTTAAACGCATAAACTTTGCTTTTCATAATCTATTTATTGGTCCTGACGTTTGCTGGATACTATCTATCATTAGGACTTAATAAGTATCTAGCGGCCGGATTTCGAGCCGGCTGCGACCCCCGTCGGGTAAGCGGCTGTCTATGATGGCGGACATGGATAAACTTTTTAGCGCCTGCGGATTCGACTTCCTGGACACGGAGGAACTCATCGCGGAGCTTCCCACGGAGCGGACCCTGTGGGACGCACCGGCTTTTGATCAAGTGCTCTACTATGCGGACCCCTCCGGGATCGCCGTCACGGCGATGGAGTACGAGGGGGAGTGGACCGTCTTACCGTCGTTCCGGGGTGGGGAAGACGTGGAGGCAACGCTATATCGCGCCATGCCATTTATTGGCATCCTTGAAATGGAAGACCTCCGGTGGGCGGTGCTTAGCGATGCCCCCTTCACGCTTCCCACCGGCAACCCCGTGGGCGGTGAAAAACTGCGCGGCCGCGCGCGACCCGCAGTCGTTGCGTTGGACTATGAATTAACGGAACCGGCGGAGTTCTCGCTGCGATCCCCAGCGACGGAACGGTTCTATCAAAACTACAAGCCCAGCCTGCTCAATCCGCAGGTCGAGCTAGCTGGCACCGTAAATAACGTCGAGAAAAAGACCAATGAATTTGGAGGAGGGGAGTTCTGGGTATGCGAAATCGACGGACTCCCGCTCATTGTTGATGCCCCAGTTGAAGCGGGACAGGGAATCCGGGCGCACGGCATCGCGCTATGCGCCACGGAGTACTGGGATTAACCGCCTCGCTGATTGGAGAAGGTAGCTCCTACTGTTGCGGAGCCGCAGGTACCAAGGCTACAAGGCGCTCGAGGTAGTCCTTTACAAACTCGATGGTGCTGGACGGCTCGATCTTTCCGTCTTCACCAATGAGCTGGGGTGAATTGCCCAAGAATACCTCGGGCTGACCGGGCATCGGCATGTCGAAGTAGGACAGTGCTAGGCGCACGTTCTTGTGGGAGGAATACCCACCCATGCGGCCCACGGAGTGGCTAATGATGCCAGCTGGCTTATTCTTCCAGGCCACATCGGAATTGGGTTTGGATCCGATATCGATGGCATTTTTTAAGCACGCCGGGATGGTCCGGTTGTTTTCGCTGGTGACGAACAAAATCGCGTCCGCATCCTTAATTGCATTGCGGAAATCGGTGTACGCTTCCGGCGTGGGTTTATCCGCCACGCCAGGATCGTCGTAGTCGAAATCATAGAGCGGGAGGTCACGCAGGTCGTAGCGCTGGCACTCAACGTGCTCGGGGACCAGTTCCATGGCATGGTTGGCGATCTTTTTCGCAATGCTTTCCCGCCGCAGGCTGCCGACGAGTACAAGAAGTTTCATGATATGTGTCCTTTCGTGTGGAGACTTAGTGGTTTTAGAAATCCCAGTCGGCATCGGAGGTCTCTACAGCTTTGCCGATGATATAAGAGGACCCCGAACCCGAAAAGAAATCGTGGTTTTCATCCGAACCCGGCGTGAGTGCCGCGAGGATTTTTGGGTTGACCTGACATTCCTCGTACGGGAAGAGGTTGGGATAGCCCAGATTCATCAAGGCTTTATTGGCGTTGTAGCGCACGAACGTCGCGACATCATCCATAAGCCCGTACGGTTCATAGAGCTCGCCGGAATAGCGCATCTCCAGGTCATAGAGCTCGCGCACCAAGTCAAAGGTAAATTCCCGCATGTCCTCGCGGCGAGCTTCCGTGGCGTGATCCAATCCCCGCTGGAACTTGTATCCGGAGTAGTAGCCGTGGACCGCCTTATCCCGCAGGATGAGCCTGATCATGTCTGCCGTATTGGTCAGCTTTCCGTGCACGCTAAAGTGCAGCGGAAGATAGAAGCCGGCGTACAGCAGCAAGGAGGACAAGAGGGTCGAGGCAACCTTGCGCTTTAGTGGGTCATCGCCATAGTAATGCACCATGACACTGGTCGCGCGCTGTTGCAGCACTGGGTTATCCACGGCCCACGCATAGGATTTCTCAATCTCTTCGGTGCTGGCCAGGGTAGAAAAGATTGAGGAATAGCTCCGCGCGTGTACCGCCTGCATGAAGGCGATATTGGTATAAACGGCCTCCTCATGCTCAGTCCGGGCATCTTGAATCTGGCTGATTTCCCCCACGGTGGCCTGCACGGTATCCAGTAGCGTCAGGCCGGTAAAAACGCGAATGGTGAGATCGCGTTCGGCTGGATCCATGCGCGACCAGTCATTGCGGTCATTGGAGAGCGGGACCTTTTCCGGCAACCAGAAATTCGAGGTCAGGCGGTTCCACACCTCCAGGTCCTTGTCATCCCAGATGCGATTCCAATTCACCGGGCGCAACGGGGTGGAAGCATCGTGGCGAAAATGCGGCGGGGTTTGGGATCGCTCAATGAGCTCTTGATATTTCATCGATGTTTTCTCGTTTCTTTTTCTTAGGCGTCCCTAGACATCAGGGAATGGACGCGTGTGCGGTGGACTCGTGTGCGGTGGGGTAGAGGTGGTGTGCAAAGAAGTCCTGCAAACCCTCGCGTACGCGGGCAACATCGCGGTCAGTACCGAGCAGCTCAAAGCGGTAGAGCTCTGGCACCCCGCACTTTCGGGCGATTTGTGGCCCAGCGCAGCAAAAGGCCTCGCCAAAATTGGTATTTCCTGAGGTAATGACGCCGCGCAAGAGTGCACGGTTTTCCGGAACGTTGAGGAATTGGCGCACCTGCACCGGAATTGCCGCCTTGATATTGCCGCCGCCGTAGGTGGGGACGATGAGCACAAAAGGCTCGGTGACATAGAGCATTCCTTCACGCTTCGGACGCAGAGGGATGCGTGCCGCTGGAAACCCCAGCTTGTGGACGAAACGGTGGGTATTTTCACTGACCGAAGAAAAATACACAAGATTAGCGGCGGTATTAATGCCGCAGGGTGGCGTCGAGGCTGTAGTCATCTCGCTCCTTAGTGGCTGCGCCGAAGCGCACTTTCTGCTTCAACTACAGATCTAACGTACTTTTAACTACGTCGCAACTAACCACTATTGACATGCGCAAATACCCCTCTGTTCAGAAGGGAAGGGGCAGGAAAGTTATATGCGCACCCACACGGCGCGGGCTGCGTGGGAGCTCAGGGAGAAAGCCGCGGCATCTTCATTCTGGGCATGCTCGTTCTGGTTGCCCTCTACGCGCACGGCCATTCCGCCGGAATACGGCTGGCTGTCTTGCACGCTCACGGCAGCGCCGATGGTCAGGTTATTCTCGCTAAAAAAGCGCAGCAGATCGGCGTCCACATCACTAATGCGATCGACTATGCCCGCCTCACCGGGCTCCAGATCGCTGAGTTTGCGCAGATCCCCTGGCTCGGATGCCGGGGTCGCGGCATAGTCCGCGGGGTAGTCGCCCGCGGCGCTGGGGATGGGGTCTCCATGCGGATCGCGGCGCGGAAATCCCAGCTCAGCGTCTATGCGCTCTAGGAAGAAATCGGAGACGCAGTGCTCCAATTGCTCGGCTTCCGCGTGGACCTGGTCCCAGCGGTAGCGCAGGGATTCCACCAGGAAGGTTTCGATGAGGCGGTGCCGCCGCACCATGGCGAGGGCAAAGGCACGCCCCTCGGTACTCAGCCCGATGGCGCCATACGGCATATGGGTAACGAGGCCCTTTTTCTCGAGCCTCCGCACCGCATCAGACGCGCTGGAGAGCCGTACGCCTATGTGCTGGGCGAGCATCTTTACCGTCACGGGGTCGTCGTGCCATTCGCCCAGCTTAAACAGGGCCTTGAGGTAGTCCTGATTGGATGGCGAAAGGCCCGAGACGTCCACGCTCATTGGTTACTTAACCACCAGGTTCACCATCCGGCCGGGAACGTAGATCTTCTTCACCACGTTCTTGCCGGAGGTAAGGTCAGCCACCTTGGCATCGGCAAAAGCAGCCTCGAATACGGCGTCTTGGTCAGCATCGGCCGCGACGTTGATGCGGGACTTAACCTTGCCGTTGATCTGGACTGGCACCTGAATCTCATCATCTACCAGGTATTTCTCCTCAAAAGAGGGGAGTGGCTCGTAGGTGATGGTCTCATCGTGGCCAAAGCGCTGCCACAGTTCCTCCGCAATGTGCGGGGCGATGGGGGAGACCAGCTGCGCGATGGGCTCCACCGCCGCGCGCGGAGCCTCGGTGCGGTAGGTCTTGGTCAGATAGTTGACGTACTCGATGAGCTTGGCCACGACCGTGTTCAGGCGCAGGTTCTCATAATCATCGCGCACGCCCGCGATGGTACGGTGCAACTGCTTCAGGTCATCCTGGGTGAGCTCGGCATCGGTAGTAGCCACTTCACCGGTGTCCTCATTAATGGCCAGGCGCCACAGGCGCTGCAGGAAGCGCTGCGAACCGACAACATCCTTGGTCGCCCACGGGCGGGAGGTATCCAACGGACCCATGGACATCTCGTACACGCGCAGGGTATCGGCGCCGAAGTCGCGGCAGATATCATCCGGGGCTACGGCGTTTTTCAGGGACTTGCCCATCTTGCCGTACTCCTGGTTAACTTCTTCGCCGTTGTAGTAGAACTTGCCGTCCTTTTCCTCTACCTCTGCGGCAGGGACATATACGCCGCGGGAATCGGTATAGGCGTAGGCCTGAATATAGCCCTGGTTGTACAGGCGGCGATACGGCTCCTGCGAGCTGACAAAGCCCAGGTCAAAAAGCACCTTGTGCCAGAAGCGGGCGTAGAGCAGGTGCAACACGGCGTGCTCGACGCCGCCGACGTACAGATCTACACCGCCCGGATCGTTCGCACCGTGCTCATCTGGGCGCGGGCCGGTCCAGTAGCGCTCGTTTTCAATATCGCAGAAGGCCTCGCTATTGCGGGGATCGATATAGCGCAGCTGGTACCAGGAAGAACCCGCCCACTGGGGCATAACGTTGGTATCGCGGTAGTAGGTCTGCGGGCCATCGCCCAAGTCCAGCTCTACCTCTACCCAGTCGCGGACCTTGGCCAACGGCGGCTGTGGCTCCGAGTCCTTATCTTCTGGATCGAAGGAGGCCGGCTTATAGTCTTCCACCTCGGGCAGCTCAACCGGCAGCATCGACTCTGGCAGCGGGTGGGCCATGCCGTCCTTGTCATAGACGATGGGGAAGGGCTCGCCCCAGTAGCGCTGGCGAGCGAAGAGCCAGTCGCGCAGCTTGTACTGAATCTTGCCGCGACCGGAGCCGTCCTTTTCCAGCCATTCGATGGACTGGGCGATGGCCTCCGCCTTATTCAGGCCATTAAGATCCAGGCCCCTATCGTTGGCGGAGTTTACCAATGCGCCGTCCTCGGTCCAGGCTTCTTCTTCGATATTGCCGCCGGAGACAACCTCCGTAATCGGCAGCCCAAAGGCCTGGGCAAACTCATAGTCACGCGTATCGTGCGCGGGCACCGCCATAATGGCGCCGGTACCGTAGCCGGTCAACACGTAGTCCGCGATGAAAATCGGGATCTGCTTGCCATTGACCGGATTGGTGGCATAGGTGCCCAGGAATACACCGGTCTTTTCCTTATTCTCCTGGCGCTCCAGATCCGACTTCGCAGCAATATCCGCGCGGTAGGACTCGACGGCTTCCTTCGGGTCATCGTTGCCGTAGGTCCAGCGCTCATCCACGTCATCGTCGTAAGGAATGGGGGACAAGAGGGCATCGACAAGCTCATGCTCCGGTGCCAAGACCACGTATTCCGCGCCAAAGAGCGTATCTGGGCGCGTGGTAAACACGTCGATGCCGTAGCCTTCCGCAGGGAAGGTTACCTCCGCACCGCGGGAGCGACCGATCCAGTTGCGCTGCATGGACTTGACCTTCTCCGGCCAATCCAGCAGCTCCAGATCATCGAGCAAACGATCCGAATACGCGGTAATGCGCATCATCCACTGGGACAGGTTCTTGCGGAAGACCGGGAAATTGCCGCGCTCAGACTTGCCCTCCGCGGTGACCTCCTCGTTGGCCAAGACGGTACCCAAGCCCGGGCACCAATTCACCGTGGAGTTGGAGAGGTACACCAAGCGGAACTCATCGACGGCCTCGGCCTTTTCCTGCGGGGACAAGTCCTCGTAGTAGCGCCCGTCCTTGGTGGTGCGCTTATTGGCCTCCAATTCCTTGATGAGCTCAGCAATGGGGCGAGCCTTTTGCTGCTCTTCATCGAACCAGGAGTTATAAATCTGCAGGAAGATCCACTGAGTCCACTTAAAGAACTCAGGATCCGTGGATTCCACCGAGCGGCGCGGATCGTGGCCCAAGCCCAGCATTCCCAGCTGGCGGCGCATGTTGTCGATATTGGCCATCGTGGTGGTCCGCGGGTGCGTACCGGTCTGGATGGCGTACTGCTCGGCCGGCAAGCCGAAGGCATCGTAACCCATGGTGTGCAGCACATTCTTGCCCAGCATGCGGTTATAGCGGGCATAGGTATCGGTGGCGATATAACCAAACGGGTGCCCCACGTGCAGGCCCGCACCGGAAGGGTAGGGGAACATGTCCTGCACGTTGAGCTTTTCCTTGGGCAGCTCGCCCGCACCCGTGGCTAGCGAACCGACTGGGTTCGGCGCGTTAAAGGTCTCGTGGTCCTTCCAATACTGCTGCCAAGTCTTTTCGATCTGGTTCGCCAGCTCAGGGGTGTAGCGGTACGACGTGGAATCGCTCGGTTTAGTCATAAACACACAGTGTAATAGCCCCAACCCGGCGCGGGGTAGGCAGAGGTGGGTTTTGCTTCACTAATTCGGCGCCGTACCGGCAGCCGGGCGAAATTCCTTGGCACGACTCCTGCGGTGAGTGCGGGGAGTGGGGCAAAGAAGAAGGCGCGCTACGGGATGTTCCAGCAGTGTTTAGGAACTATTAACGCGCAGTTCCTTTCGTGGTTGAATCGCGCCTTTATCTTCAACTCAAGGCTTTGCACCCAGCCATGTCTGGGTGATTTCTCTCTTGTTTGCAGGGCCACCATCTCTTCGTCTCTCACCTCCACAAAGGACAATTCATGCGCACTTCTCTCCGCATTGGCGCCGCTGCCGTAGCCGCGACCGTAGCTACCGCTGGCGCAATTGCTCCAGCCACCGCAGCCGAATCCCAGGGCCCAAAGAACATCATCTACATGATTGGTGATGGCATGGGCTACGGCCACGTGGCCTTCAACAACCTCTACGAAACCGGCCAGTCCAAGTACCTGGTCGATGGCGCATTTAGCGCCGAAGGACCAGAAGAACTCGATGGCGAATCCGTGCAGCACTTCGAAGACTTCAACCGCCTGTCCATGACCACCTACCCCAATAACTCTTCCTACGACCCACAAAAGGCATGGGCAACCCATGAGTACGTGGATAAGGGGTACACCGATTCCTCTGCTGCCGGTACCGCCATGTCCACCGGTGTGAAGACCGATAACGGCAAGCTGGGCGTTAATGATTACGGCCACGAGCAGGAAAACACCTCCGAGCGCGCCAAGAAGGCCGGAAAGTCCGCCGGCGTGGTCTCCTCCGTGCCGTTTAGCCACGCCACTCCAGCTGCCTGGGCCGCGCACAATATCTCCCGCAATAACTACCTGGAGATTGCGGATGAGATGTTCAACTCTGATCTCGATGTCATCATGGGTGCCGGGCACCCGTTCTACGACGATGACAATAAGAAGAAGGATGAGGCCAAGTACAAGTACCTGTCTGAAGAGGTCTTCAACAAGCTATCGTCCGGCGAGTCCAACTGGAACTACGCCGAAACCAAGGAGCAATTTGAGGCTTTGGCCCAAGGCGATGTCGCGGCGGGGGAGAAGTACTTCGGCCTGGCCCCTGTGGCCTCTACCTTGCAGCAGGGGCGTACCGGCGAGTCCACAGTGCCTTATGACACTCCGTTCAACGATGTCGTGGATCTTCCCACCATGACCACCGGCGCCCTCAACGCGCTGGGCCAAAATGACGAGGGCTTCCACGTCATGATTGAAGGAGGTGCCATTGACTGGAGCGGCCACGGCAACGAATCCGCCCGCGATATCGAAGAGGTACAGGACTTCAATAAGTCCGTCGATGCCGCCATCGACTGGGTAGAAGAAAACTCCTCCTGGGACGAGACCCTGTTGGTCGTTACCGCTGACCACGAAACTGGATACCTCTCCGGTGCCAACGAGCGCTCTGAGGGTAAGTTCAACTCCATGAATGGTGGCGGTGGCAACACCCTGCCCTCTGGCCACCAGTGGTACTCCACGCAGCACACCAACCAGGTCGTCCCCTTCTTCTTCAAGGGTGCTGGCTCTGAGGCCCTTCGCGCGAAGGCCACCCACACCGACCCCGTGCGCGGTGACTACATCGATAACACCACCTTGGCCAAGCTCACCCTGAATGAATGGTGGATCAAGCACGATGACCAGGGCGGCAACGACCAAGCAGACGATTCTGCATCCGATCAGCCCGGTAATAACGCCGGTACCGATGACGGCTCTTCCAAGAGCGGGCTGCTCGCTGGCATCGCGGGTGCCGGTATCGCCTCTCTAGCCATCGGGGCCATTGCCTTCTTGGCGCAGCAGCTGGGCATCATCACCATCAACCCGAATGCGTGGCGGAACTTCTTCCACTAACCCGCGCTATTAGTCGCGCGCAAAGGCTTTCATCACTCTCAGTGGTGAAAGCCTTCTTTTTGCCCTCTGCCTGCAGAATCCACATCTTTTCAAAAATGATCTAGGCTGGTGTAGATGAGCCAGGAGAAGTTTCGTAGCCAGCTATCATCTTTTCTAGACGCGGCGGTTTTTCAAGGGGTCCCGCATCTTCGCCTCTCGCCGGATACCGATACTTTAGAGCTTTACCTGCCAGCCGTGAGCGCGGCCTATGAACCGGAAGACCCCCAATGGACCGTGACCACGCAGTTGCTGGATGGCACGGAGGTCACCCGCAAGTTTTATTACGTCGCCGGTGAGGAACCTGGCTTGTGGGTTTCCATGCCGCAGCCCTTTACCCACCTTGCCGTAACGTTTGCGGAGCAGACGCTGGAGTTTGCGGGTATTGCCAATGGTGGCCTGCTGCTCGATTCCGCGCACCGGCCTGTCGATAGCACGCAGCCCATCCCGCAGGGCGCGTACACCTTCATTGCGCCGACCGGCACGCAGCTAACTCCTGCCCCGGATAGCCAGCCGCGCCCGCATGGCGCGTGGGAAGGCTGGTCCATCTTTGAGGTAGCAGCACAAGATTCCTTCTCCATTGCTGTGCCGCGCCAGGACAAGACCACCATCACCGTTGCTGAGGACGCGGATTTTTCCTGGGATATGGCGGTCAAGTCCCTACCCAACGCACGCGGGCTGGACGGCGAGCTGGTGTACACGAAATCCCCGCGCCTCCTGGTCAATACCCCACTGCACCTGCAGCTGACCTATGTCCCCATCGGTGGGGAAGAGGAAGAAATCTTAGAAGATGAGCTGCCGGAGGGAATCCATGAGGTTCTACCCGGCGACGTCTTCGAAGACCCCTGGGTGGGCCGGTACCGCTTTAGCCTGTACAAGGGCGAAGAGCTTGTTGATGTCCACTATCTCAACTTTGCCGAAACCCTCCACATGCGCTCCAAGAATGAGGGACCCCGCGGCACCAACTTCCGCTTCATTGATGCGCTGGGGAACCTCTCACCGTTTAGCTATGCGCTTGCCTCGTCTCCCGATAAGCCCATTCAGATGGAAAAGGGCCAGCGCGTATTTGGCGAAGACGAATCGGTGCGCGAGGAGACCATCAGCAGTGAGGCCGGCTACGAGCTAACCTTTGAGGTCATCCCGGCGACCATCCGCACGCGCGTGAAGCGCACCGCGGCCGAGCCCGTGGATTATATGGATAAGCAGGTCATCCTGGCGGATCAGCTGGATGCGGATGCACTCTTTACGGTGCACTCGCCGGAGCCGCTGCCGCTGGCGAAATTCGTGGTCATTGATAAGAACCAGAAGATCCGGGATCTCGTTACCGCCAATGGTTCGACGGAGGCGACGACCACGCTCTCCGTCCCGAATCGCGCCCTCAAGGCCGCGCTGACCAAGAAGTCCTCGCTGGAGCTCTACCTCCTGTGGTCCACGCTGTCTTATGAGGAGTACCTGGAAGGCCTGCCGGATAAGGAGCGCGCGGCGCACCTCAAGCGCAGCATGGACCGCCGCGTAATGGAATACGAGGCAACCGCGGCAAGCGATCTGATCTATGCCGCCATCGCCACGGTGCGCAAGGCGCCACTGGTGGCCCGCGGCACCATCGAAGATGGCATCTTGATGCCCGAGCAAACCCACGAAGAGGAGGTGGAGCTTTTGGCCTGGGCGTGGCCGCTCGGCAACCCCGCCAGCGAGCCGCTGCCCTTGGAGCCGGTGGAGGAGGGCTTCGAGTTACCGGAGGAATTACACGAGGCTGGCGATCTCATCGTGGACTTCCGCGAGGATGAACCGGCCAGCGATCTCGCCGCCCCGCAGTACCCACCGGCAAGCTCGCTTATCATCTTCCACGACGGCGAGAGCGAGAATACCGCCGGCACGTGGGAGAACTATGCCGCCCTGCGCCGCCTCGCTCCCAAGGCCAAGGAGACCTTCGAGGGCGTTATCAAGAACATCGAAGCTGATCCGCGCGCCAGCCTTGATGCGCTCATGCAGGTGGACTTCGAGCGCGGCCAGCGCATGCGCGCGTTGGTGCGCACGGGCCTGATTACCCGTTCCTTTAGCAGCGATGGGGAAGAGGCCGCGGAACCTTCTTCCGTGCTCGCCGCGCTTGCCGATGCCAACCAGGCCCACGTGGAACATTCCGGCTCCCCCTCGCTGTGGCGCACGGCCACCACGGGAGTAGACGATGTCACCCGCCCCATGCTGCTCATGAGCGCTACCGGCGAGGCCCCAACGCCCGCTACTGACAGCGCGCAGCTGTGCGATGACGCCCACCGCATCGCCGCGCTACGCGAGTGCTTCGACAACGACTTGGCGCTGACCCGCCTGGGGACCATGTCCAACCTGCGCACTACCGCGCTGCAATTGCGGGTGACGCTGCAGCAATTGGGCGTAGATAAGTCGGTATTGCACACGCTGCTCGCCCTGGACGCCTTCGGGGATGGAAACACTGATCTAGGCGGCTCTGCCTGGATGCCGTTTATTTCCTATGTCTTTGCCATTGCCGCACGTGGGGTGGCCAATGGGAAGCTGACGGATGCGGCCGTGGCCTCCGCGCTAGATAATGCCCTCCCGCAGCTCGCGGAGGCGGTCTCGCTGGCTCCGGAGCTGTTTTACCGGGATATTCTCACTGCGGAGGCCCTTACCCGCGACTACAGTGACTGATATGCAGGTTATTTCCACCAACGTCGCCGTACGCAGGCCGGATCCGAGCGGGAGGCATGAGTTTTCGGGCATCGACAAGCGCCCGCAAGACTTTATCGATATTTCCGCACCTGGCCCCAATTACGGCGATGGCTCTGGCGTGCGCGGCGATTCTATCGGCGATAGCGAGCACCACGGTGGAAGTGACAAGGCGGTCTATGCCTATGCCCGCGAGGAGCTAGATTATTGGGAGGATTCGCTGGGCCGCACGCTGGATTCAGGGGCCTTTGGGGAAAACCTCACTACGCGCGGCATTGATCTCTCCGCGCTGCTTATCAATCAACGCCTCCACATCGGCACGACTACGCTCGAGGTCTCCGTACCCCGCCAGCCATGCGCAACCTTTTCCGGCTGGGTCCAGGAAAAGGGCTGGCTCAAGCGGTGGACCGCGCGCGGCGATTGCGGCGTGTACTTTCGCGTCATTTCGCCCGGGCGCATTTCTGCTGGGGATGCCATCACCTGCGGCCCCGCTCCCGCGCACGATATCACCATGCGCATGGCGTTTGCGGCCAAGATGGGGGACCGGGCGATGGCGCGGCGCGTGGTCGATGCCGAGTGCTTGCCGCCCCAGCACGCAAAAAAGCTCCGGGTATAAACCCGGAGCCAAATACCTGTGCCGCTTTAGGCCGCCTGCGCGCCCTCTGCGGCGCTGACGACGGGCGCCTTCGCCTTGGGGTAACGGCCGTGCACCATGTAGTAGTACACCGCCGCGACGACGATGAGGCCGGCGAGGGTGAGGTACATCGTATTGAAGCCAGTGGCACTCACGATGGGGCCAAGCCCGAAGGGGGCGAGGCCGATGCCGAAGTCCATCAAGAGGAACATCGTGGAGATGCCCGCGCCTATCTGTGCGGCCGATACAGAGCGCACCGAGATGGCCTGGCAGGCGGGGCTTAGCGTGCCGTATCCCATGCCCGTAAATGCACCCGCGACCACGAGCATGACGTCATTGCTGGGAAAGCCCATGATGATAAGGGCGATGGCGAAGGACACCAGGCCCAGGTACATGACCGAATTATCGCCTTTGTGGTCCTGGATGCGGCCCAAGAAGAAGCGCATGATGAGCATGACTACGGCGTAGCCGATGAAAAAGAGGCCGGCGCCGGTGGCCAGGTCCTCTTCGCGCGCATAGGCGTTGAGATAGGTGACCACGCCGGAGTAGGCGATGCCCACCAGGAGCATGAAAATACCAATGGGCACCACGTTGGGGTGCACGGCATTGCGCAGCTTGAAAGCGGGCTTTTCTTCATCGAGCTCCGCCGGGTAGCGCAATACGAGCGCCAGCACGAGGGAGACGATATTGGATCCCAGGGCGACCCCAAAGAGGGTGTTGTAGCCAATATTATTGGCCAAGAACAAGCCCACTGCCGGGCCAAAGGCGGTGGCAAGTGTAGTGCCGAGGGCGAAGTAGCCGGTGCCCTCCGCGCGGCGCTGTTGGGGGATGACGGACTGCGCAACGGCCATGAGCGCCGTAGAGGTCAACGCATAGCCTGCGCCGTGAAGCAGCCGCACGAGGATGAGGACGGCCACGTTATGGACCACGAAATAGCCCACCGTCACGATGCTGACAAAAGCCAGCGAGGTCAGGGCGGCGCGCTTTTGCCCCACGCGGTCCACCAACCAGCCAGAGAAGATGCGCATGAACGTCGCACCCAAAACAAAGGCGCTAGAGGAAAAGCCGCTGACGGTATCGGAGACCCCGAAGCTTTCGACGGCATACAGGGCCATGGTCGTTACCGTTAAGTAGAAGACAAGAAACTGGCCAAAATTAGCCACCCACGCCAACAGGAACGTGGGTGTAACCAATGGCGGCTGAGCCGCTGAATTCGTCGTTGACAAGACTCACTCCAATTAAAAATAAAAAATCCTCCCAACCGCGCACGGCCCCAAAAGGGCCGCGTGCGGGGAGAAGGAAAGCAATCACAATTATGCGGGGAGTGAGTATACGCCGCTGGCACTTAAATGTTTAATCAAACACGGTTATAAGCGCGCTCTAAACAGTGATTGCGTTGCCGATTGAAGGCCTAAGCGTTGGCATAAGGGTCGCGGATGCCCAGGTACTGCACGGAGGTGTATTCCTCGATACCTTCCGCGCCACCCTCGCGGCCCATTCCGGATTGCTTGACGCCACCGAATGGGGCAGCGGCGTTAGAGATAACGCCGGCGTTGAAGCCCATCAGGCCGAACTCTAGGCCATCGGCGATGCGCCACAGGCGGTCGGAATTCTCGGTAAAGACGTAAGATGCCAAACCGTACTCGGTATCGTTGGCGATCTCGAGCGCTTCTTCCTCGGTGCTGAAGGTGATAATCGGGGCGACTGGGCCGAAGATCTCTTCCTGGGCGACGCGTGTTTCACGTGAAACATTGGTAATCACCGTAGGCTCGTAGAAGTAGCCGGCGCCATCCCCGCGCTTACCGCCGGTGGCGATGGTAGCGCCCTTTTCTGCAGCATCGTCCACCAGTGCCGCAATGCTCTCCAAAGCCTTGGACTCGACGAGCGGACCGCAAGTAACACCTTCGTCCATGCCATTGCCCAAATTCAGCTTCTCGAATTCCGCAACGAGCTTCTCGGAGAACTCCTCGGCAACAGACTCGTGGACCAAGAAGCGGTTCGCTGCGGTGCAGGCTTCGCCAATATTGCGCATCTTGGCGCCCATCGCACCCTGGACTGCTTGGTCAATATCTGCGTCCTCAAAGACAATGAATGGAGCATTGCCGCCCAGTTCCATGGAAGTACGCAGCACATTATCGGCCGCGCCCTTCAAAAGAGTCCGGCCCACTGGGGTAGAACCAGTGAAGGAAAGCTTGCGCAAGCGGTCATCGGCAAGCAATGGCTCCGAAATTGCAGATGCAGACTTACCGGCAACGACATTGAGCACGCCCTTTGGAAGCCCAGCATCGATCATGGTCTGCGCAAAGTACTGCGCAGTCAGAGGAGTCAGCTTGGCCGGCTTGAGCACCATCGTGCAACCCGCTGCCACCGCGGGAGCCACCTTGCGGGTAGCCATGGCCAACGGGAAGTTCCACGGGGTAATCAAAAGGCAGGGACCCACCGGCTTGCGGCGAGTGATCATTCGCAGCGTGCCTTCGGGAACGGTTGCGGCGCGACCGTAATCGCGCACCGTTTCCTCACTGAACCAACGCAGGAACTCGCCGCCATAAGTGACCTCACCCTTAGCTTCCGCGAAGGGCTTACCCATCTCTAGCGTCATCAGGGCCGCGAATTCATCCGCCCGCTCCTGTACTAGATCGAATGCTCGGCGCAGAATCTCCGCGCGCTCGCGCGGCGTGGTGCGCGCCCATTCATCCTGCACGGCACAAGCTGCGTCGAGGGCAGCAATCGCATCATCCGAGTTTGCGGAAGAGAGCGTCGCCAGCTTCTCGCCCGTCGCTGGGTTTTCTACGTCAAAAGTCTCACCGGAGGTGGAATCGCGCCACTCACCACCGATAAGCAATTGGGTGGGAACCTTTGCAATTACCTCTTCGATATTAATACTCACTTATCGTCACCTTTCTTGAAGATATAGACCTGCACCACATTACCCTTAACGGACGCGAAGACCACTTATTAGATACCGATTGAATATTTTTCACTTGTTTCTTCCGCGCTATAGAAATTTAGGCTAGGCTAGTGCCCATGAAGAAAATGACTACTCGTTGGTGGTGGCGCGCGTAACTCGCGGGCCTTTCTTCGCAACCCATTTTTAGGCTCGCATTCTGCGGGCCTTTCGGCGTTTTCAGTGCCTTTGCTCGCGGATACCTCGGGTCCCTCGCACTCTGTTCCTCAGTTACTCCTGAAAGGGCACTGCAATGACATACACCGCCACCCGCGATATTGCCTATTGCCGGGATGCCTCAGCGCTATTTCATAGCTTGGCGCGATCGAGCGATTCCTTATTATTGGAAAGCGCTGATATTGAAACCAAGAAGAACCTCACGTGCCTGGCCGTGCTTGATGCCGCGGCAAAAGTCACCTGCACCGGCCAGCGGGTTCGCGTCCTCGCGCTCAGCCCAGCGGGGGAGCAGCTCATCACCATGCTGCAATCGCGCTTTACAGACCGGATTGTTTCACGTGAAACCACGGAAATTGTTTTTAAGTTCTCGCCCTCCAACGAGTCCGATGAACGGCAACGGCTCCTAGATGAATCGACGGCGGATATCCTCCGCGCGCTGCAGCGCGATGATTCCTATTCCTCGCCCCTATTGCCCTTCGTCGCCGGCGGGTTTGCCTATGACTATTTGGCCACTTTTGAAAACTTACCTGAGGTAGGCGAGGGGCCCAATAAGTTTCCCGATTATGAATTCCTCGTCGCCCAAACCGTCCTCGCGGTGGACCACCTAACGCAGACGGCGCACGTAGAGGGCTGGGATATCGACCGAGCCCGCTTGAAGGACACGCTCGATGCGCTCGCCGGTACACCCGTAGCCGAGATAGAGGATCTAGAGCCCAGCCAGCCCGCGGGTACCTTGACGGCGACCGCGGACATTGACGATGCCGCGTTTTGCGATCAGGTAACGCGGCTCAAGGGCAATATTGATTCCGGCGATATTTACCAAGTTGTCCCCGCCCGCACATTCACCGTGGACTGCCCCGATGCCTTCGCGGCCTACCGCCAGCTCCGTGAGACCAATCCCTCGCCGTATATGTTCTATCTCCGGGGAGAAGATTACGAGCTTTTCGGCGCATCACCGGAATCCAATTTGAAGTTTGACCCAGAGGCGCGGCAGGTTGAGCTCTATCCCATTGCCGGAACCAGGCCCCGCGGGCTCAACCCGGACGGCACCATCAACGATGAATTAGATATTCGCAACGAACTCGAGATGCGCACGGATACCAAGGAGCTAGCTGAGCACACCATGCTGGTAGATCTCGCGCGCAATGATCTCGCCCGCGTAGCAGAATCCGGCACGCGGCGGGTAGCAGACTTGCTCCAAGTAGACCGCTACTCGCGGGTCATGCACTTGGTCTCCCGCGTGACCGCCACCTTGCACAAAGACTTCGATGCCCTCGATGCCTACCGCGCCTGCATGAACATGGGAACGTTGACCGGCGCGCCCAAGCTACGCGCCAGCGAGCTCATCCGACAAGCCGAACACAAACGCCGTGGCTCCTACGGCGGCGCAGTGGGGTATCTGCGCGGCGACGGCGCCATGGATACCTGCATTGTCATTCGCTCCGCCTTCGTGCACCGCGGTACGGCTGCTGTTCAAGCCGGTGCCGGGGTGGTGCACGATTCCGTCCCGCAATCCGAAGCCGATGAAACCCTGCACAAGGCCTATGCCGTTCTCCACGCCATTGCCCTCGCGCACAACGCCACCCTGGAGGTACAGCGATGAATTCGCCGCATGTGGTTCTGCTCGATAACCACGATTCCTTTGTCTATAACCTCGTCGACGCCCTCGCCGGCTACCGCACCACCGTCTACCGCAACAGCGTCTCCGTCGCGGAGGTGCTCGCAGCCGAGCCCGATATTATTGTGCTTTCCCCGGGCCCTGGGCATCCGCGCGATGCTGGCTGCATGATGGAGCTTATCGATGCCACCTTGGGCACCATCCCCATCCTCGGCGTCTGCCTAGGTTTCCAGGCGCTACTGGAATACCACGGTGGCGGGGTAGGGCCCTGCGGGCCAGTGCACGGTAAGTCCATGCCTATGACGCTTACCGATGCCGGCACGGCCCACCCAGTCTTCGCCGGCCTAGCCACCGATGCCGATCCCGCCCAGCCCGGCGTCCCCGGTACCCAGGTCCCGGTGGCGCGGTATCACTCCTTGGGGTGCACGCAGGTGCCGGCCGGCATGCGGGTGCTCGCGGAGACGGAGGCGGATATTGGCACTATCGCGATGGCGGCCGAAACGGACGATGGCATGGCGCTGGGGATGCAATTTCACCCAGAGTCGATTCTTTCTCCTCGTGGCCCAGACATGCTGAACCGTTGCATTCACCGACTATCCACTCACCCCACTATGGAGCTAAAAGACTAATGACGAACCAGAGCCCGCTGAAAACACTGCAAGTCTTCTTGGATAATCCCGCGCCCACCGTGGAGGAGGCCACTGAGGTCTTCACCCCAGTTGCCGTGGGCGATTACGACGATATTCAAATCTCCGCGCTGCTTACACATATCCGCACCCGCGGCGAGACCCTCGCGGATATTACGGGCGCCGCCAAGGCGTTCTTGAAAGTTGGCCACCCATTTCCCATTACTGGTGAAGGCCTCATGGACTCCGCGGGAACGGGCGGCGATGGCGCGAATACCATCAATATCACGACGGCCGCCTCCTTAGTCGCCGCCGCTGGGGGAGTGAGGATGGTCAAGCACGGCAATCGATCCGTCTCCTCCAAGTCCGGTTCTGCCGATGTGCTTGAGGCACTGAATATTCCGCTGGACCTCGACGTGGACCGCGCCGTCCGGCAGTTCGAAGCCTCCAACTTCACCTTTCTCTTTGCTCCGGCCTACAACCCAGCCGTGGCCCACGTGCAACCGGTGCGAAAGGCTCTCGGGGTCTCCACCATTTTCAATACCTTGGGGCCCTTGCTCTCCCCGGGCCGCCCCGAGCTTCAGATCATGGGCATCGCCAACCCATCACAAGGCCCCATGATCGCGGAAGTTTTCCGAGAGCTGGGGCGCACGCGGGCGCTCGTCGTCCACGGTGCGGGTACCGATGAAATCGCTACCCACGGCACCACACAGGTCTGGGAACTAAAGGACGGCGAAATTTCGCACTATGAGCTAACGCCGGAGGAACTGGGCATCGCCAAGCATGAGCTCAGTGAGCTCGCCGGCGGCGACGGCCAAGATAACGCCGCACACGTGCGCGCTATCTTTAATGGCTCGGGTAAGCCGGCGCACTATGATGCGGTCGCGGCATCGGCTGGAGCGATGTTTTATCTGGGTGGCACCGCGGCAACGATTGCGGAGGGCGTCACGCACGCCAAGGGGCTCATCGATGGCGGTGACGTGGACCGCTGGCTGCGCACCCACGAGGAAGCCGAATACTAAAGAAACCACACTAGGGATAAGAAATGACAGAAGAGAAACTGCCGACGGTGCTCGAGGGGATTGTGGCTCAGCGCCGCACACACCTTGCCGGCATTCGCGAACGCATCGCGCACGTAGACGTAGACAGGCTTGAGCCGTCCCGCCGTTCGCTTTTTGCCGCGCTCAATGGCACTAACCGCTTCATCATGGAGTGCAAGTCTGCGTCGCCATCCCTCGGAATGATTCGCGAGGATTACCGCCCCGGCGATATCGCGCGCATCTATTCCCGCTATGCGGATGCAATTTCCGTACTGTGCGAGCCCGAGCGGTTCGGCGGGGATTACGATCACCTCCAGACCGTGGCCCAGTCCACGCACCTGCCGGTATTGTGCAAGGATTTCATCGTCGATCCGATTCAGGTTTATGCCGCGCGCTACTACGGCGCGGATGCAATTTTGCTCATGATGTCCATCGTGGATGATGAGACCTTTGCGCAGCTGAAGGCTTTGGCGGATAAGTTAGGTCTCGACGTTCTCACTGAAGCCATCACCAAGGAAGAGGTGGACCGCGCCCTGTCCTTCGGGGTGGAGATCATCGGTATTAATAACCGCAACCTCCATGACTTGAGCATCGATCTCTCCCGCACCGAGCAGCTCGCCGGGTACGTGCCTGACGATAAAGTCGTCGTTTCCGAATCCGGCATTCGCGATAACCACACCGTCCGACGTTTAGGCGCCCACGCCAACGCCTTCCTCGTCGGCTCCCAACTGACCTCCCACGAGGACATCGACCGCGCCGCCCGGGATCTGCTCTTCGGCGCGAATAAGGTCTGCGGGATCACCGCCGCCTCCACCGCCCAAACCGCCCGCGCCGCCGGTGCCCGCTACGGAGGGCTCATCTTCGCCCCAGATTCCCCGCGCCATGTTTCACGTGAAACCGCCGAGAAAATCATCGCCGCCGAACCCGGCTTGGATTTCGTAGCCGTGAGCCGCAGCGACGAAACCGCCGAATTGCGAGAGATAGCGGCAACCCGTGGGCTGTCCGGAATTCAGTTGCACGCCTCATTCCAAGGCAGCGTGGATGGAGAGCTAGCTTTGATCGACCGTACCCGCGCGGCCCTCGCGGACACCGACGCAGAGTTAGTCTGGCGGGCCATCGACATGACCAACCCCCAGTGGGTAGAGATAGCGCCTCAGCTTGCCGGACGGGTTGACCGCCTCGTGCTCGACTCGGGTAGGGGAGGGACCGGACGCAGCTTTGATTGGTCGGAAATCCCGGACGACATCAAAGCCCACAGCTTGTTGGCCGGTGGCCTCAACCTCGACAACCTGGATGGCGCGCTCCAAATGGGAACAGCGGGGCTCGACCTGAACTCGGGATTAGAAACGCACCCCGGGGACAAAGACTCCGCCCTGATTTCTCAAGCCTTCCGCACCATCCGATTATTCAACCACCCTGACAAGAAAGATTAACCATGCCCGATTCACGTGAAACACTCCTTCCCGCATACTTCGGGGAATTCGGCGGACAATACGTGCCGGAATCCCTCATCCCCGCATTGGATCAATTGGAGCAGGCTTTTGTCGATGCCCAGAATGATCCCAGCTTCCGCGAAGAACTCGCCGGATTGCTGCGCGATTACCTAGGCCGTCCGACCCCCGTCACCGAGGTTAAGAAGCTCGGCGGCAATGCGCGGATCTTCTTGAAGCGCGAGGACCTCGTCCACGGCGGAGCCCATAAGACGAACCAGGTGCTTGGCCAAGCCCTTTTGGCTAAGCGCATGGGCAAGAAGCGAATCATCGCCGAGACCGGCGCGGGCCAGCACGGCACGGCAACGGCCTTGGCCTGTGCGCTGCTCGATCTCGAGTGTGTGGTCTACATGGGCGCCAAGGATGTCCAGCGCCAGCAACCCAACGTCTTCCGCATGGAACTCATGGGCGCAAAGGTCATCCCCGTCGATACCGGCTCCGGGACGTTGAAGGATGCCGTCAACGAGGCGCTGCGCGATTGGACCGCTACTTTCCATGAATCGCACTACCTACTCGGCACCGCCGCCGGCCCACACCCATTTCCCACGATTGTGCGTGAATTCCACCGCGTCATCTCCACCGAGGCCAAGGCGCAGCTCCTCGAGAAGACGGGCGGCCTGCCCGATCTCGTCGTCGCCTGTGTGGGCGGCGGTTCCAACGCAATCGGCATGTTCGCAGATTTCATCGACGAAGAAGAAGTGGAATTGGTAGGTGCTGAGCCAGGCGGCGCGGGCCTCGATTCCGGGGAACACGGTGCCACCATTAACAACGGCACCGTGGGCATCCTCCACGGCGCGCGCAGTTACCTCATGCGCAATTCTGACGGCCAGGTGGAAGAATCCTATTCCATTTCCGCCGGCTTGGATTACCCCGGCGTGGGCCCACAGCACGCGCACCTGCACGCCACCGGTCGCGCTAAATATGTGGGGATCACAGATGCAGAGGCTCTACAGGCCTTCCAATTGTTGTCCAAAAAGGGGGGCATCATTCCCGCGCTCGAATCCTCCCACGCCCTGGCCTATGCACTGAAGCGCAAGGACGAGGACATCACCATCCTCGTATCACTTTCCGGCCGGGGCGATAAGGACATCGACCATGTCCGCCACACCCTGGATTCCCAGCCCGAACTGCAACTCAAGGAGAACTAATCATGGGCAGCCGTTACGATAAACTTTTTGCCGCGTTGAGTGAGAAGAAGGAAGGCGCGTTTGTACCTTTTATCATGCTGGGCGATCCAACTCCTGAGGCTAGCCTGGATATCATCCGCACCGCAGTCGCCGCCGGGGCGGACGCCCTGGAGCTCGGCGTCCCCTTCTCCGATCCAGTGGCGGATGGCCCAACCATCCAGGCCTCCCATATCCGCGCCCTCGATGGGGGAGCAACCCTTGATAGTGCTTTGGAGCAGGTGCGGACGATTCGCACCGAGTTCCCTGATCTGCCCATCGGCATGTTGATCTATGGCAACGTTGCCTTCGCCCGCGGGGTGGAGCAATTCTATGCGGAGTTCGCGGAAGCTGGCGCCGATAGCATTTTGCTTCCCGATGTCCCCGTACGCGAAGGCGCCCCTTTCATCGCCGCGGCAAAGGAAGCCGGGATCGACCCCATCTTCATCGCCCCTGCGCGCGCCGCAGAACGCACCCTTGCCGGCGTCGCTGAGCATTCACAGGGATATATTTACGCGGTCTCCCGCGATGGCGTGACGGGAACCGAGAAAGAATCCGAGACCACTGGCCTCGATGAGGTGGTTGCCAGCATTCAGCGCTTCGATGGTCCACCGGTACTGCTCGGTTTCGGTATTTCTTCGCCACAGCACGTCGCCGATGCCATCGCTGCAAACGCTGCAGGCGCCATTACCGGCTCCGCCATTACCAAGATTATCGACCGCCATGTTTCACGTGAAACCGGTGCCGCCGGGACGATCAATGATGCGGATGCCTTGCATGCGGAGCTGACCGACTTCATCGCCGGGATGAAGGAAGCGACCAAGAAATAGGGCGCGCTCCGAACGGTGGCGCCACAAAAAGCCCCCTGGCTTCCTCCCAGACCTGTTGGGTGGGGAAGCCAGGGGGCTCAATTGTTTCACGTGAAACTAGGCCGCAGTCTCTGCCTCTTCTTCATTGAGAGTATCGACCTTATCGCGGGCAAACTTATCAACGACCATCGCGATGGCACCATCGCCAGTAACGTTTGCCGCGGTACCAACGGAATCGATCGCGATATAAGCGGCGATCATCAACGCCACCATTCCGTCATCAAAGCCCATCATGTCCGCCAATAGACCAACGGCCACCATAACGGCACCACCCGGCACACCTGGTGCGGCGATCATCATGATTCCCAACAGGAAGATAAAGCCTAGGCCGGTACCAGTGCTGATATCCATATTGGCCATAAAGACGATGGCGAATGCGTAAAGCGTCAGCTTCATCATAGAGCCGGACAGGTGGATCGTCGCGCACAGCGGGATCACGAAGCTCGCGACCGGCTTCGAAATGCCGTTGCGCAAGCTCGACTCCAGGGACACCGGAATGGTTGCCGCAGAAGAAGACGTGCCCAATGCCGTAAAGTAAGCCGGAAGCATATTCCGCAGCGCCTTAAAAGGATTCTTCCCTGCGATTGCACCGGCAACCACGTACTGGAGCACGAGGTACACCAGCGTCATAACCACTGCCAGGATCAGTACCTTCGCAAAGGCAGAGAGGACATCGCCAATATTGCCATTCATACCCAGGCCAAGGAACATGCCGAAAATGTAGAACGGCAAAATGGGAATGACGAATCCCCAAATGACCTTAACCACCACATTTTCCAGTTCCTTAGTGACGGTATAGAGCGTATCGGACTTCACCGTCGTCATAGCGACACCAATGCAGAAGGAGAGCAATAGCGCCGTCATCACCTCAAACGGTGGTGCCATCTCCACCTCGAAATAAGGGGAGAGGGAGCCTTCGTCCACGTCCGACACGTTGGTTACTAGGGTTTGGCCCGCCAACATCGAGGGATAGAGCCACTGTGCCAAGCCATAGGCAATCAACCCCGCAAGAATGGTGGAGCCATAGGCGATGCCCGCCGTAACCCCCAACCATTTTCCAGCGCCCTTGCCTAGACCGGCGATCGCCGGGGCGACAAGGGCAAAAATCAAGACAGGAATGAAGAAATTGAGGAAGTTACCAAATAGCCCGTTAAACGTGGCAAAGGCTCGACCGAACCATTCGGGCGCAAAAAGGCTAACGACGATGCCAAGCACAATGGCGAGAACGATGCGGAAAAGGAGAGAGTCCGCTATTTTCTTGAGATTCATGCAATCACAATCAGGTTAGGTGTTCCCAGTCCGAGAACGCACGTGGGTGCGGTCCAGCGGAAGGAGAAACAACGTGGTGCAGGTGCAAAACCGAGCGAATATCTATCGATCGATCCAAATTGAATATTACCCGAGCCGCCTTATATTTAAGACACAAGCCCCGTAGCTTAATTTCCAATATGGTGTTGCAGGATTAAACTAAGGATATGGTCGCAGTGGGAATCATATTTTTAGTCCTTGCCGTTTTCCTTATCGCGGTGGGCGCACTCGCCGCCACCAAGCGGTTGCCAGGCAATAAATACATCGGCTTGCGTTTACAAGAAATCCGAAAGTCGCGAGAAGCATGGGATAATGCCCACGCGGTCGCCGGTCCCTTCTGGGCCCTAGGCGGAGTATCGCTGCTTTTCGGTGGCGTCGTAGCTTTCCGCGCGGAGGGTTGGATGTGGCTCATTCCGGTGACCACTTTCGTCATCGCGATCCTCGCGCTTTCCGTCGGTTCGAACCTTGGATCGCGCGCAGCATTTCTTTACGAGCAAGCACATGCCGGCGAAGATGGTTGTGGCGATAGCTGCAACTGTGGCTCCGGCGGCTGCGGTGGGGAAGAGGCCGCCACTGACTCCGCCACCCAACCCGAGGTTGATCTGGGCGCACTCCGCCAGGCCGCCCGACACTCTGATAATTAAATAATAAGCTTTCGCGTTCCTTTTCTCCCTCCCTTTCCTGTCCGGCAATCGCCATATACAGAGACAAGGGAGGGAGATTTTTTATAACACAGTGACTTTATTGCTCTAAACAAGCAGTCATGCTCGTTTCGTCACAACTAAATTAGAAAGGCAATTCGGTTATAACATCCATATTGGTCTTTAGCTATAGTGGACTCACTCCACTAAATGCAATTCCTGTGGAAATTCATAGAACTCGCATAAAGGTTCCGCACAGTGCCACTCAGCCGCTACACCTAATGCAGGCAAGGGTAGACAATGGGAGGCATGAAGAAAACCACAGCTCTCGCCGCAATCGCCGTCTCCACTTTTAGCATCGGTTCTTATGTCGCCGACTCCCAACGCGTCAATCCGGAATCACAAGTCGCAGGAGGGGAAGGTCCGCATCCCATCGTTAATGACTTAGGCCTCGATTCCGGCACCTATGAACTCACACCCACCGAGTCTGGTTCCGTCGCCACCTGGAACGGTAACTTTTCCTAATTGTATGTTTCACGTGAAACCTGCACCTGATACTTCCACGTTATGATTTCCGCACGATTATTACTACCCGCCGACGAAATCATATTCCGACCTTAAACCATTCAGGATAGAGTAGGGGCTATGGCTATTTGTTCGCGTCGCATGTTTTTGCTCGGATCCGCTACGACTTTCGCAGGTGCGTACCTCGCGGCCTGCGGCTCAGAACCATCCGCGGAGATCGCGGCTACGGACATTCCCGTAGGCTCCGGGATCATCGTCGATGGGGTTATCTTCACACAGCCGCAAGAGGGAGAGTTTAAGGCCTACTCCCAGACCTGCCCGCACCAACAAAACCCCATTACAGAAATCGACGGTATGACTGCCACCTGCACTGCACATCATACGTCCTATAACCTGCAAGACGGTTCGGTGATCGAAGGACCAGGCCGAGACCCACTCAAAGAGTTTGAGGTAAGCCAAGAGGGCGCAAAGGTCACTACCGCGTAAATACCCGCGGATGCCTCACCTTCTACCCGCATGGTTTCACGTGAAACTATGCGGCTTAAGAAGGGCACACGGGAGAAAATTATCTCCACAACCTTTCGTGGAACCACGCGCGACGGTTTACACTTTTGGTCATGCTGCACAGACTTAAAAAGCCGGATCCGCTCATCGTCCTCATCCTTACGGCCGTGGCAATCGCGATTATTGCACCAGCCCGCGGCACCTTCGCTGACGTCTTTGGCAGTCTGACGAATGTGGCGATCGCGTTGTTATTCTTTCTCTATGGCGCGCGGTTATCCACCCAAGAAGCTTTAAATGGGCTCAAACACTGGCGGCTCCACCTCACCATTCTCGCGTTCACCTTCGTTATTTATCCCCTCATTGGCGTGGCACTGCAGCCGCTCACTGGGTTCATTACGGACGATATGTACATGGGAATCCTATTCCTCACGCTGGTCCCGTCCACCGTGCAGTCCTCAGTGGCGTTTACCTCCATTGCCAAGGGAAACGTATCTGGGGCCATTGTCTCTGCCTCAACCTCCAACTTGGCCGGCGTCTTCATCACGCCAGTCCTGGTCATGCTTCTCATGGGTACCGGTACCGGCCTGCATATCGATACTTCCGTCTTTGGGGAAATTTCCCTTTTGCTTCTCGCACCCTTTGTGTTGGGCCAACTAACTCGACGCTGGATAGCGAACTTCACCCAGAGCAAGGCTACAAAAGTGGTGGACCGCGGGTCCATTGCCATGGTGGTCTATTCGGCCTTTTCCAAGGGCGTGGTCGATGGAATCTGGTCTTCCATCTCTGTCTGGGAGATTGTCTTCCTCGTCGTTTTCGCCGCAGCATTCGTCATTTTCATGTTGTGGCTGACGCGGTTTATCTCTGGAAAACTGGGGTTTTCACGCGCCGATATCATCGCGATCCAATTCTGTGGCTCTAAGAAATCCTTGGCCACCGGCCTTCCCATGGCCTCAGTCATGTTTGCCTCTGGACCGACATCGCTCGGTCTTTTGATTCTCCCGCTGATGATTTACCACCAGGTGCAGCTGATGATCTGTTCATTGTTGGCATCCCGGTACGCCCAGCAGGACGAAGAACAACTACACTAGGTAGCCATGGCTAACTACCTTTATGTACGCACCGAACTCTCCGTCCCGGGAGTGGGTTCAGCGGTCCACCTCGCAGAAATAGAAGAACACGATGCCCAGCGCTGCCGCATGCACCGCATGATCGCTCTGGACCCCGCGGACTCCGTCGTCGGGGTAGCGACCCCAAATAGTTCCACGGGAAACGTGGACAAGCCGCAAGAAATGGTTCCGCACCCCGATACCTACGATGAGTTCCCGGATATTAGCGCCCGCTACATGGACCAAGAACAGTTTGAGGCGCTCTGGACGGAAGCTACCACCAAGTTTGGCCTTTAGCTAAGCGCGGGCTAAAGCACCACGTTCACCAGCAGCATGTAGAAAGCGGTACCGCCGAAGATGGATAATCCGGAATCCCGCTTCCACCTGTGCAGCCCGACGGTGACCAACACGCCCAGCAACACTGGCCATAAACCGCCGGTGTCGTCCGCCTGTCCGGCAACGGCATAGACCACCAAGATGGTCATAACGCCCACGGGCATCATCATGCCCAGCAGCGAAAAGAACTCGCTATCCTTCATCCATTTCTTTGCGGAGAAGGGAAGCTCCCGCAATAAAACGGTCACGATGCCTACGGGGATAAGGACTGCGGCAATCGCACCTAAGCTGACTCCAGCTGGCATTTAGTTCTCCTCCTTCGCGGTCGTGGAGGCAAGCGGCTGCAGCCGCCAGGTGAGCGCGTTATCTACGCGAGGCGAAAGATAGCGAATGATGAGCAACAGGAAATAAGCGCTCAAGGAGACCATCAGCAACTGTCCCGGGGTAATGAAGGCAGCGAGAATGCCCAAGACCGCGGCTGATAGCGGGAGCGACAGATCCTGATTATTGCGGAAAGAGTCCATCGCTAGAACGACGAATAGGGCGACGAGGGCGAATTCCATTCCCTCAACGGAGGAGGGGATTACCTGGCCGGCGAGCGCACCAACGAGTCCGCCACCCACCCACAGAATTTGGCAAAAGATTTGAATACTCAAAATGCGGATGCCGGTAGGCCGCTCCTCGCGCGGCAGCGCCGAGACGATGGCATACGTTTCATCCGTGAGGGCATAGGTGGAATAGGCCTTGCCCACGGGGGAATTAATCCGCTTGCGGGGAAACGTTAGCCCGTAGAAGATATGGCGGAAATTCACCATAAACCCGGTAAGGAGCGAGGAGAGCGCGGATACTCCGCCGGTAACCATGGAAATGGCGAGAAACTCCATAGAACCGGCGTAGATAACGATGGAAAATATAGGTGTCCACCACCAGCTAAAGCCGGATTGGACCATCAGGAGGCCAAAAGCCAAGCCCAATGGAATTAGCCCGAGAGCCGCCGCCCACGTGTCTTTAATGCCCTTGTGGATTTCCTCGCGCATACGGGTTAGTGTAACCGATCACTTTCCGCCGCCTAGGAATTAATTATCATCCACATTCACGGGATAGGTGGAATACAGCGGCAGGGGCATAGGCTGGCGTTTCATGACATCGGCCCATAAATCGGCCTGGCCAGGGGCCACCACGTCCTGCGCTAGGGCCGGTGCCACGAACCATTCACCGGCCTCGATTTCTTCCTCCAGCTGCCCGGGGCCCCACTCGGCATAACCGGCAAACATGCGCATGCCGGTAACCAGCGGCTCGATATCTTCCGGGTTGGAGCGCAGATCCACGTGCGCTAGGCGCGGTGCAAGGCGGCTGAGTTGTTCCTCTTTATCTGGGTCCACGCCTTGCTTAGTCTGCGCCAAGCCCACGACGGATTGTTGGTTGAGCGGGCCACCGATATACAGCGCCTGCGGTTTAGCGACGACGGGCATCCATTCTGGGAGCACATTAAAAATGGCCACCTCTGAGCGCTTGGTGAGGTCCACGCCGAAGGTCATCATGTCATTGTGCTCAACCAGCAGGATGACGGAGCGGGCAAATTCCGGGGACAGCATCCCCGGTGCGGACACGAGTAGTTGCCCTGGGGCGGGTTCGTTGCGCTCGAGGGCGTTAAATAATCTATCGGCAAACATCACTGTTTAGACTCCCACCACTGGCGCAACTTCGCAATAGCTTCTTCCCGCTCGAGGGGGCCGTACTCCAAGCGCATTTCCTTCAAATAGGACCAGGCCTGCCCCACTTCGGGCCCAGGGGAGAGGCCCAAAATCTCCATGATCTCGTTGCCATCTAGATCCGGGCGCACCCGTGCGAGGTCTTCCTTGCGGCCGATCTCCGCAATTCGCTCCTCCAGCTGGTCATAGGTGCGCTGCAAGCGGCGCGCCTTTTTCGCATTGCGGGTAGTGCAATCGGCGCGCACCAGCTTGTGCAGGCGGGGGAGAAGATCACCCGCGTCGTTAACATAGCGCCGCACGGCAGAATCGGTCCATTGATTTTCCCCAAAGCCGTGGAAGCGCATGTGCAGGTAGACCAACTGACCAATATCTTCCGTCGTGGCCTTGGGGTATTTCAGCTTCCGCAGCCGCTTCCGCGTGAGCTTGGCGCCCACCACCTCGTGGTGGTGGAAAGAAACCTTACCGTCGGTGTTATCGAAGGTATCGGGCTTGCCGATGTCGTGCAGCAATGCCGCCCACCGCAATACTAGGTCGGGGCCGTCTTCTTCTTGATCCATCGCCTGGCGCAGTACCTTGAGCGAGTGCGCGTAGACGTCCTTATGCTGTGCGTGCTCGTCCGTGGTCATGCGCAGGGCAGGGATCTCCGGGAAGATGTAATCCGCAATCCCGGTATTGACCAGCAGGTCGATGCCATCCCACGGCGCTTTGCCGCACATAAGCTTATCCAGCTCCACTTGAACGCGCTCTACCGTAATGCGCTGGATCTCTGCCGCCATATCGCGCATGGCAGCAACCACCCGGTCTGCCACGTGAAACTCTAATTGGGACGCAAAGCGCGCGGCGCGCAACATCCGCAGTGGATCATCGTGGAAGGAGATTTCCGGTTTATCCGGGGTGTCGAGCACCTTATTAGCCACATCGTGAAGGCCGCCGAGGGGATCGTGGAACTCAAAGGTGGCATCGGCAAGCAGCTCAATAGCCATGGCATTGACCTTGAAATCGCGCCGGACCAAATCGCCTTCCAGGCTATCGCCGTAGATGACCTCGGGGTTGCGGGACTGCCCATCATAGGAATCAGAGCGGAAGGTGGTGATTTCTATCTGTTGGCCCTTGTACACGGCGGATACGGTGCCATAGGCAATGCCGGTATCCCATACCGTTTCGGCCCACTCATCCAGGATTTCCTTGACCACCTCTGGGCGCGCAGGGGTGGTGAAGTCCAGATCATTGCCCAAGCGGCCGAGGAGGGCATCGCGCACCGAGCCGCCCACGAGGTAGAGGGCATGTCCACGCGCGCTGAACTTCTCCACCAGCCCGCTCAATAAGCCACTGAGCGAGTTCACGGTAGACTCCGCGCGCGCAAGAACGCCGATTAACTGAGTGTCCTGAAAATTCACGGGTGAGAGTCTACTACGATTGGCAGGGATGACTAACCAAGAACAAGGCTCCGCGCAAGGCCCCTCCAAAGGAGGTGGCCGTAGCCGTAACCGGCGCCGGCGCCGGCGGCGGCCGGATAACCGCACGCGCCGCACTAACCAGCAGCGCAGACAGCAACGCGGTGGCAATAATCACGGTACCTCCACCGTCATGGAGACCCGCGATGAGACATCTGCGGGCGGGCTCGTAATCTCTGGGCTCGCCGAGTGCGTCGATGGCAACGGTAAAGCGGACCTGTCCCGCGTCTACGTAGCGCTGATTGGGCGCTTAGACCGCCGCGGCCGTTTATTGTGGTCCATGCCCAAGGGGCATGTGGAAAATGGCGAGGCCAAGGAGGTCACCGCGGAGCGCGAGGTATGGGAAGAAACCGGCATTTCCGGCGAGGTTTTCGCTGACCTCGGGGTGATCGATTATTGGTTCGTCTCTGATGGCGTGCGCATTCACAAGACGGTGCACCACCACCTCCTGCGTTTTGTGGACGGCATCATGAACGATGAGGATCCAGAGGTGACCGAGGTGTCCTGGATCCCCGTTTCTGAACTCATCGAGCACTTGGCGTACGCGGACGAACGCAAGCTCGCGCGCATCGCGCACGATCTCCTCCCCGATCTCGCACGAAAGGAAGCCGACGCAGGGAAAGCGACCCCACGCTAATGCACAAGCGCCTCAAATCACTTGCCGCGGCTGGCGGTTGCGCGGTACTTGCCGGTTGGGGATTGTTCTTACCAAGCGCGGCGGCCCAAATGGACTCTGTTCCGGACGAGCAGATGGATATCCAAGCCTGGTTGGGCGCGCGCGGGCCGGAGCGCGCCGATCTGGATCTTATCGATGCCCAGCCCTTTACCGTAGGCACTGACATGCGGCTGCGCTTCCGCGTGCATAACCCCACCGATCAGCCCTTGGAAGATCTGCAGGTAACGAGCCGCCGCGGCGATAGCGTTGCTGATGCAGCAGAAGCGCGTACAGAAATGGCCACCGGTGATTTTCCTTATTATGGCTCTGGCATGACCACCGCACCGCTGCAGCCAGGTGAAACCCGGGAAATAAGCTTTACCGTGCCCAGTGGCTTAGATGCCGAGCGCACCTTGGCAATCAATGAACCGGGCGCCTATCCGCTGCTATTTACCCTGACCGGTACTCTCGAGGGCGATGCGGTGAGCCTAGCGGAAGAGCGATTTGTGGCCCAATTCTCCGGAGAAGGGCCGACTGGTGTCGCGGCGGCCGCGGCACCAGAAGAAGAACACGACGAAGCCGAAGACTCCCAACCGCACGATCTCACGGTGGTCTATCCCATCAGCGCGAACTTAGACATCCTCCCCGGCGGGCTAGGGGGAGAAGAGCTCATCTTGTCCTCCGATGAGTTAGGGCACGAACTGCGCGAAGGCGGCCGCCTCGATACGTTGGTTTCTACCTACGAGGATCATGACCTGCAGGGGGCCGGCTGTGTGGCCATCGACCCCGCGCTGCTCGATACCGTCAACCGCATGTCGCAAGGCTATACGGTCAATTCCACGCGCCCCGCGCAAGGCGATCGTCCCAAGCGCCTGCGCGATTCTTGGTCGCGGAGCAGTGACGATGACAAAGGAGAGCCAGGCGAAGCTAAAAATGATGCCGAGCGGTGGCTAGAGCGCCTGCGCGAGCTGGATTGTTTCATCGCCATGCCCTGGGCCAATGCGAATGCCTCTGCGGTGGCTAGGACCAATAATCCTGCCCTTCTCTTTGAAGGTTTACAGCGCGGCAACCAGACCATCGAGCGCATCCTGGGCAAGGCGCCGGCTAGCAATATCCTGGCGGTAGGTTCCGGTTATATTGACCAAAAATTGCCGGTGCCATCCCTGGTTGCGGATAATTCGAACTGGTCCGGCGAGGCCGCGACTTTCGATGCCTCCCTTGGCGCCCTGCTATCCCAAACCGGCTCCAAGCCACAGACGGTTGGTTATTCCAACCCGGAGCTGCGCTATGACTACTCCAAAGATTCTGCTTTGTCTCGCGCCATCACGGGCGGGGCGGCCCTCAGCCTTGCGGGCGGGGAAGATACCGTGGCCAAGCTTCCGAACTACCTTGACCCAAGCGCGGCCGAGCATGCACTCGCCGCCGCGGAAGACCTGCTCAAGTCCGGCCACTCCCGCCCCCGCGGGATCAGCGCGGTGGAATTGCAACAAGGCGATCCCAACGCTCCTACCGGTAGTCCCTTTATCGATCCGGCGGTCTTTTCGGAGCCGGAATTGGCCCGCGTTGAGCAACAGGCGCGCTATACCGATGAGCTGATGAATATCGTGGTCGATGACCCTGATATCACCATGACGCGCTCTGAATTCGTGCTGCCGCTGCGCCGCGATCTCCTCAACTCGTTATCGCTTAATAATCGCGATAGCTTGGGCACCCACGCCGCGGCGCGCGAGTCCTTTTCCCGCACCATGGAGATGCACTCCAATACGCTGCGGGATCTGCGCGATTCTGTCTCCCTCATCCCCCCGGGAAATGTTTATACCCGCGTATCTGAGTCATCGCCGCTGCTCATCGTGGCCGAAAATGGCCTGCCGTTGCCGGTGGAGGCAAAGCTGCAATACGATGCCCCCGATGGCGCGCGGCTCAACACGCCCAAAAGCGTCCGTATTCCCGCTAAGGGCTCTATTACTGTATCCATGACCGCTGATATGCCGAAGGACGCGGATCGCACGGACATTGGGCTGTGGCTGGCCACTCCTAAAGATCAGACCATTTCGCAGCCCATCACTATCTCCGTGCAGACACGTGCCGGTATCGTAACCTTATACGCTGCCGGCATAGCCGGCGCTCTCGTGCTGGTTTTGGCTACGCTCTTTCGGCTTGGCCGTCACCGACGCAAAAATCACAAGGCTGAAAAGTAAAAGTTGAAGTTGTATCCTCTATGACCGAAAAAGATGGCCGCCAGGCCCACCACGCGGAGAAGGCACCTGCGGGCGCGGTAGACCCCACGGATACCGCCCCCAATGCGGAAGAGAACCGTGTCCCGGTTACCGTCGGCGCGCGCGGCCGCATCGTGCGCGCCTCTCCACCCGCACCGGTACCAGAAAAGCGGCCCAAGCCCTCAGTGCAGAACACGACTGTTCCCCCTGAGGAAGATAAGTCCGCGCTGACTGGCCGCAATGCGGAGATCGAGGCCTCCAATCAGGACGTGATCCGCGCGACGGGAACGATGGCCATTGCCACGCTGCTCTCGCGCATCACCGGCTTCCTGCGGCAGATGCTTATTGGCGCCACCCTTGGTGCCACGGTGGGAACGGCCTTCAGTAGCGCCAACCAGATCCCCAACCTGGTCACCGAAATCGTGCTGGGCGCGGTGCTGACCTCACTGGTGGTTCCGGTCTTGGTGCGCGCGGAGAAGGAAGACTCGGACCGCGGCGAAACCTTCGTCCGAAGACTTTTTACCCTGGCGTTTTCCATCCTGGGCATCGTTACCATCCTCTCCGTTATCTTCGCGCCATTATTAACGAGGATGATGCTGCCTGAAGATTCCAAGGCCAATGCCGTGCAGGCAACATCATTGGCCTTCTTGCTCTTGCCGCAGATCCTGTTCTACGGCCTTTTCGCCCTCTTCCAGGCGGTCTTAAATACCAAGAATATCTTCGGCCCTGGCGCCTGGGCACCGGTGATCAATAACATCATCTCCATCAGCGTCCTGCTGGCTTATCGCTTTTTGCCGGGCCGCCTCGACCCGCACGAACCTACGCCGGTGGCGGATCCACACATCATGCTGCTGGGTCTGGGCACCACCACTGCAGTGATTGTGCAGTGCTTGATCCTTGTTCCGTACCTGAAAAAGGCCGGCATCAACCTGCGCCCGAAGTGGGGCCTCGATGCCCGCATCAAACAATTCGGCGGCATGGCGCTGGCCATTATTACCTACGTGGCCATCTCCCAGCTGGGTTATGTGGTCACCTCCCGCGTGGCGGCGTATGCCGATGCCGGTGCGCCGCTGGTGTACCAGAACGCGTGGCTGATGCTGCAGGTGCCCTATGGCGTTATCGGCGTGACCTTGTTGACCGCCATCATGCCGCGGCTTTCGCGCAATGCCGCCGATGGCGATGTCGATGCCGTGGTACGCGACCTCACCTTGGGTACCAAGCTGACCTTCATCGCGCTAATCCCCATCGTCATTTTCATGACGGGCTTCGGCGTGCCCATTGCTCGCGCCCTGTTCCAGTACGGCGCCTACGGCGCGGATAGCGCAGAGCAGCTCGGCCTCACCATCAGTTTTTCTGCCTTTACCTTGATACCCTATGCGCTGGTGCTGCTGCACCTGCGCGTTTTCTACGCTAGGGAAGAGGCGTGGACGCCCACCTTCATCATTGCCGGCATCACGCTGACTAAGGTCGTGCTGACCTTGCTGGCGCCGTTGATGACCAGCAACCCGGACCGAGTGGTTATCCTCCTCGGTACCGCCAACGGCTTTGGCTTTGTCTCCGGTGCGGTCATCGGCGGCTTCCTGCTCAAGCGCAAGCTGGGCAGCCTGGGGGGCAAGGCCGTAACCCAAACGGTCCTTTGGTCCGCCGGCGCCGGCGCGGTCGGCCTGGTTGTGTCGTGGGCGCTGTACTGGCTCATGCAATTGGTCTTGCCGGAGCAACTGCCTTCGATCGTCTCGCTGGTCAAGGTCGTGGCGCTGGGCATCGTCTTTGTGATTATCACCGGGCTCGTCCTGTCCAAGTCCTCCCTGCCTGAGGTGCAGAACCTGGCCCGCGCCCTCCAGCGCATCCCGGGAATGTCCCGGTTCATCACGGTGGACAGTTCCAAGGCCATCGAGGTCGAGGAACCAGACCTGCAGGAAATCCAGCCGGTCTATACGCAGGATTCCTTCAATGCCACCTTGGTGCCGCCACCGATGTCCGCCGGTATCGTCCGCGGCCCGCGCTTGGTCCCCGGCGCCCCTGTCTCGGACGGCCGCTTCCGCCTCCTGCAGGATCACGGCGCTGTATCCGGCGCCCGGTTCTGGCAGGCCCGCGAACAATCCACCGGCCGCCTCGTGGCGCTGACGTTCGTCGATACCAATACCCAGGCGCCCATCGCACCATCGACGCCCACGGTCTCTGCCCGCCGCTCCGCCGAAATCTCCCGCAATACGCGGCGTTTGGCCGAGCTCAACCTGGAGACCATGGCGGATAATATCGAGATTTTGTCCTACCGCACCGGCTGCCTGGTGGTGGCGGACTGGTTTGAGGGCACCTCCCTCAAGCAGGTGGCAGAGGCAGATAACCTCGACCCCAATTCCGTCGCCCGCGCTACCGCGCCGCTGTTTGCCGATGCCGCCACGGCCCACGACGCCGGCCTCATCCTCGGCGTGGAGCACCGCGACCGCTTCCGCGTATCCACCTCCGGCATCATCAAGGTTGCCTTCCCCGCAGTACTGGATGGGACGTCTGCAGAAAGCGACCGCGAGGCCCTAAGCTCCGCGCTAAGCATGCTGGTCGAATCCACCGAACCATCGCCGAAGAAGCTGCGCGATATTTCCGATGACGCCAATCTCACCGCCGACGAGGCCGCAGAGCGACTCGAAGCAGCGCGGCTGGCCTTCGATGCCGCGGATGCAGAAACCCGCGAAGAAAAGTTGGAAGAGCTGCAGGAGGCGGAGGGGCTGACCTCGGCGGGCATCGCCAAGCGCCTGCGTGAATTCGCCCCAGAAGAACAGGAAGAAAAGACGGAGGCCCTCCCCGTGGTCGTTGAAGATGAACCCTCGCAGGAAGAGGATCCGAAGCAAGAACCAGGCTTTGGTGGCCGCGGTTACTCGGGTTCCGGCGTCGTGGTCATCGGCATTTTCGCCACCATCTTCGTCGTGGGCATGGCAGCGCTGACGACGTGGGTGATGTCCCTGCTCAGCGATGTGGAAAAGACCGGTTCCGTTACCGAAACCGTGCAGGGCTCCACGATGATCCCGAATACCCCGCCGGTGCACCTCAAGGAATCTTCCGCTATTACGGTGCCAGACGGCGAGGATAATGAGCAGCTTATCGATGGCAAGACGATCACCACCTGGTCCACGAAGGAAACCGGTTCAGGCGTGTTACTTACCCTGGATAACCCGGCCCACCTTTCGGTCATGACCGTGACCCACACCAGGTCCAATGGCGCGCACTATGACATCTACGGCGTCAACAAAGACGATTTCGATCCGGAACACCCGCAGCTGAGTTCCCTTCCCAAATTGGCGGAGGGCAAGTTCAAGCACGCAAACGAGGATTTAGAGTTGAAGGAAACGCCTCAGAAATTCGATGCCGCGCTCATAGTCATCACGGATCTGCCTAAGTCAAAAGAGGTTACACTGGGGGAGGTCCAGCTTGTGGGCCATCCTTAATACCGAGGTCAGCGGGTTGGAAAAAGAAATTTTACTTCAAGGCTTGACTAAAGTGCGTAGTCGAGTATCGTAGTTGGTGTTACATCAACAACAACGTTAGGAGAATCAATTATATCCCTCGCAGCAGGTACCTACACCATCGACAAAGAGCACACCGTTATCGGCTTCGTTACCAAGCACGCCATGGTCACCAAGGTGCGCGGCAACTTCGGTGAATTCGAAGGCACCATCAACGTTGCCGAGAACATCGCGGACTCCACCGCAGAGGCCACCATCAAGGCTGACTCCATCTCCACCGGCAACGAGGACCGCGATGGCCACGTAAAGAACGAAGACTTCTTCAACGTGGAGGAGCACCCAGAGCTTTCCTTCACCACCACCAACGTCAACGTTGACGAAGACGGCAACGGCACCGTCACCGGTGACCTCACCATCAAGGGCACCACCAAGTCTGTCGACCTCAAGGTTGAAGAGGTCGCTACCGCTGAGGACCCATTCGGCAACTTCCGCCTGGGCTTCGAGGCACAGACCAAGATCAACCGCAAGGACTTCGGCATCGACTTCAACGCTCCGCTCAAGACCGGCGGCGTCCTCGTTTCCGAAGACATCAAGATCGAGCTCGAGGTTTCTGCCATCAAGCAGTAATCGCACTTCTTTGAAAACCTTGGGCTCTCACAGCCCCCTGGTTACCAACAGCTAAAGCCCGCGCCGCGTACCCACTCGGCTGCGGGCTTTAGTCATATTCCCTGCCCAAGACTTTCAATCTTGCGCCCGCGCTAGCGTGGCACGGGCCCATACCAGAGCAAACTCACCCTTCCTTTTATCCCTAGGATGCAATAATGATGGTGTACGCCTCACTGAAGTACGTGGATTTAATGTATGAATCTGCGCCTACCCGAATGATCGGGCAGATCGTGATTGCCCAAACACGAACACTGGTTTCCTTTCGAGTGTTGAAGGCGTGACATAGCTGGACGTGGTTTCCTCCCCAGGAATCACAGACAGAAATGCCGGGACGAGACGCAAGGAGAACACCATGAAAACGGCCACTACTTCACAAGACCTCACCTACGCATCGCTGGGGATATTGGCGGTCTCCTCGTGCCTGTGGGCTATGTACATGCAAGACAATGCATTTGTAATTATTGGCCTGCTTTTTGGAACGGCGGTCACCGCTTGGCAGATTCATCACTATAAGGCGACGATTCCACTTGCCGTAAATTCCATTGCGATAGCCGCCGGGATTGTGTCAGCTGTGAGCTTTGCAGTCCGAGAGAACATTTCAAGTTCCGCAATGGCATCCTTTAGCTTTGCCACTGCTGGCGTACTGATCGCATACGTTGCTTTCGCCGCTGTAGCGATTATCAAATCTCAGCAGAAGTGAATGCTGAGCCCAGCATCGCCACACTCCGCTTATCAAATCCAATACCTTGTTACATCTCCCGCTGCGGTAACTATAGTTTCTAACTATGACGACACAACGCGATAAAACCCAGCACGAGCTGCTTCAGGAGCGCGCTGCGGCAGTAGACCTGCAGGCATACTACCTGCACCTGGACTTATCTCAGGTGAAGGAAAGCCCCACGTTCGGCGCGACAAGCCGCATAGAGCTCACCACCACCGAGCCCGAGCTTTTCCTGGACTACTTGGGAGAATCGGTAGAACAGGTAACGGTTAACGGTCAGGCGCAGGACGTCGACTTTGATGGCAGCCTTATCCGCCTCCACGAACTGCCGGTGGGGGAGGAGCTAACGATTGAGATCACTGGCGTCTCGCGCTACTCGCGCACGGGCCAGGGTTTGCACCGCATGCACGACCAGGCCGATGACGCGACCTATCTGTACTCGCACCTTGAGCCTTCCGATGCCCGCCGCATCTTCCCCTGCTTTGAGCAGCCGGATCTCAAGGCGCCGTTCCACGTCACCATGACCGCGCCGAAGGACTGGCAGATCCTCTCCAACCAGCCGGAGACCGAGCGCGAGGAGCACGGGGACAATGCCACGGTCCGCTTTGCGCCCACCCCGCCGCTTTCGACGTACCTCACCTCTTTTGCCGCTGGGCCGTATAAGTATCAAGAACGCACCTGGAACTCGCCGGATGGCGATCACTCCGCGCAGCTGCGCGCCTTTGCCCGCGCCTCCATGTTTGAGTATTTGGACGAGGAAATCCTGGAGCTTACCGCGCAGGGCATGGACTATTTCCACGAGAACTTCGGCTTTGCTTACCCTTGGGGCAAGTACGATTCCATCTTCGTGCCGGAATATAACCTCGGCGCCATGGAGAACCCGGGCCTAGTGACCTTCACCGAAAGCTATATCTTCCGCTCTAAGGCCACGCGCAGCCAGAAGGCCGCTCGCGCAAATACCATTTTGCACGAGATGTCCCACATGTGGTTCGGCGATCTTGTCACCCCACAGTGGTGGGACGATCTCTGGCTCAAAGAGTCCTTTGCCGAGTTCATGGGAGCCGATGCCTCCGTGCACGCCACCGCCTATGAAGAGGCGTGGGTCAACTTCGCCGGCCAGCGCAAAAACTGGGCCTACCTGCAAGATCAGCTTCCCACCAGCCACCCCATCAAGGCCGATATCCCAGACGTGGATGCCGCGCGCCAGAATTTCGATGGCATTACCTATGCCAAGGGCGCAGCCGTGCTCAAGCAGCTCGTGCACTACGTGGGCCGCGATAACTTTTACGCAGGCGCGCGGGATTACTTTCAGGAACATGCCTTCGCCGCTGCCACCTTCGATGACCTACTCACGGCCCTGAAAAAGCACACTGATCGTGACCTTGATTCCTGGTCAAAGGCATGGCTGCGCACCTGGGGTCCGGATACCCTCACCCCGGAGCTGCACACGGAGGGCGAGAAGATTACCGAGCTCGCGGTGAGCGCCGAGGCCGAGGATACGACCCGCCCGCACCGCCTGAGCGTGGCTCTTTTTGATGCCCGCCTGAACAAGTACCGCGAGTTCGACATCGACCTTCCCGCCGGTGGTCACCGCACCATCGTGGATGAGGCGGCGAGTGAGAAGGCCCCGGCATTGCTGCTGCTTAACGATGCCGACCACACCTACACCAAGGTCCGCTTCGACGACGTTTCGCTTGCCACCATCAGCGATCACCTGTCCGAGGTCCAGGATGGGCTCAGCCGCGCGGTCATCTGGACCTCGCTGTGGAACCTCACCAGGGACGGGGAGTGGACTGCGGAGGAGTACGTGGGGGTCGTCGCCAAGCACGCGCCCGCAGAGACCAATGCCACGCTGCTAACCACCGCCTACGGCAATGCGCACTTTGCCATCCAGCACTATGTGGCCGAAGACCGCCGCGAGCAGGTGCGCGCCGAATTCGCCGGTGCTCTGTGGGATCAGCTCGGCGCCGCAGATCCGGGCTCCGATGCGCAGCTCATTCTGGCCCGCACCGCCATTGCCGCACTGGCCGCAACGCCGGAGGCCTCCGGCACCGAGCGCCTGCGTGACCTGCTTGTTGGCTCGGTGGAGGGCCTGCGCCTCGATCCGCAGATCCGCTGGTCCATCCTGCGCGCCTTGGCCGCCCGCGACGCCGTCGCACTAGCTGAGCTGGAAGCAGAAAAGCAGCGGGATAATACTCTGACCGGCGCCGCCGAATTCTTGAGCGCTAGCCACGCCTTCCCGACGCCGGAGACCAAGCGGGCCGCCTTCGATAGCGCGCTGACGCCAGGGGAGTATTCCAATGCGGAGGTCGATGCCCTGCTAGCAGGCTTCAACGCCCCGCGCTCGGCAAAGCTGCAGGAAGAATTCGCCGAAGAGTTCTTCCGCCGCGTCGAAGATATTTGGGATAACCACCCCATCGAGATCGCCAACCGGCTGATCCGCGGCCTCTACCCGGAATCTTCCATGGCGGAGTCCGCTACCACGGAACTACTGCACAAGGATCTGCCGGGTGCGCTGCGCCGCGTGCTTTTGGAGTGCCGCGACCACCTGCGCCGCACCCTGCGTGTGCGCGCCCAACAATAGAAGGTCAATAGACTGTACCGCCGCCGGCTCGCGCCGGAGTTCTCCCCGGGTCACAATTGCTTTAACACTTGTTGATCCGGGGGGAATCTACAGATGCCATTAAGTCCTGACCACAGCGACGAAGAATTAGTTGATGCTTTTATCGAGGGGGATAATAAAGCCTTTTCCGCCATCGTGGAACGCCACCGCAAGCGGCTGACCACCGTGGCGCGGCGGTATACAAGGAATGAGTATGACGCGCAGGATGTCGTGCAAGAAGCCTTCCTGCGCGCTAGCTGCAATCTGCATAAATACCGACGGGAATCGGCCTTAAGTACGTGGCTGCACCGCCTGGTTAAAAACACCGGCTACGACTATTTAAATCACCGGGCTAATAGGGAAAACGCCTCGCTCGATAGCGATGATTTTGCCGATGATCGCAATCCGCTGCTGGCACACAACCCATCCGAAAATCTGGCGGAACAGCTCGTCGTCCGCGAGGCCATGGAGCTTTTAAGGCAAGATCAGCGCGAAGCCCTCATGCTTACCGATATCGCCGGGTTCCGCGTCAACGAAGTCGCCACCGCCCAGGGCATAAAGCCTGGCACCGTTAAATCTCGACGGGCACGCGCGCGGGAGGTCTTACGCGAAGCCATCGGTTAACTACATCTCGATGTCGCATCATTCTTGCATCAATTTCGCAGCCGCTAGCCTTTGCAATATGAACGATTTGCAATCAGGCGGGTAGACTCTTGACGTTACGCAAAATGACACTGTGATTTTAGGGAGTTAGCAATGACCGTCCACGATGTTGCCATCGTAGGTTCCGGACCTGCCGGTTATACCGCCGCGCTTTATGCCGCTCGTGCTGAACTCAGCCCCATTGTATTCGAGGGATTTGAATACGGTGGCGAATTAATGAACACCACCGAGGTGGAGAACTACCCAGGCTTCCAAAAGGGCATCATGGGCCCAGAGCTCATGGAAGAAATGCGCGCACAGTCAATCCGCTTTGGTGCGGATCTGCGCATGGAAGTCGTCGACTCCGTCGAGTTGGAGGGCGATATTAAAAAGCTCCACGTGGGCGACGAGGTTTTTGAAGCCCGCACGGTAATCCTCGCCACCGGCGCCGCACCACGCCACCTTGGCATTCCCGGCGAAGAAGAGCTCTCCGGCCGCGGTGTTTCTACCTGCGCTACGTGCGATGGCTTCTTCTTCAAGGGCCACAATATCGCCGTCATCGGCGGCGGCGATTCCGCTATGGAGGAAGCTACCTTCCTGACTAAGTTCGCGGAGTCTGTCACCATTGTGAACCGCTCCGAAAACTTCCGCGCCTCCAAGATCATGTTGGACCGCGCCCAGGAGAACGAGCAGATTAAGTGGGAAACCAATAAGGTTGTCGAGCGCGTGCTTGAAGATGACGGCAAGGTCGGCGGCCTAGAGCTCAAGGACGTTGAGACTGGGGAAACCTCCACCTTGGACGTGACCGCCATGTTCGTTGCCATTGGCCACGATCCGCGTTCGTCCTTCCTCAACGGCCAGGTCAAGCTCAATGACAATGGTTACGTTGAGGTTGACCAGCCCTCTACTAAGACCTCTCTGCCTGGCGTTTTCGCTTGCGGTGACTTGGTAGATGACCACTATCAGCAGGCCATCACCGCTGCAGGTTCCGGCTGCCGCGCTGCCATGGATGCGGAACAATTCTTGGCTGCAAACCGTTAGATTCAGTATGAGTAACGTCAAAAAGGTAACCACTGAAACATTCCGTTCTGATGTCATCGAGGCGGATAAACCCGTCGTCGTGGACTTCTGGGCGGAATGGTGCGGGCCATGCAAGAAGCTGTCTCCGATCTTGGAAGAGGTCGCAGATGAGCTCGACGGTGAAGTCACCATCGCCCAGGTCAACGTCGATGAAGAACGAAACCTCGGCGCCATGTTCCAAATCATGTCCATTCCAAATGTATTGATTTTCAACAATGGCGAAAAGGTCGACGAGTTTGTGGGCCTGCGTTCTAAAGATGACATCGTGGCGCAAGTGAAAAAGCAGCTATAGCTGTTACTCTTGTTACTAAAGTTACCGAGTAGGAAATCTGCCATGCGGCCTAAAGTCCTAGGCCGTGGAAGGGGTGAAAGGCGTGAATCGCGTTCTTCGGGTTGGTGATTCAAGTGTGCGCGTAGCTGAAGCTCGCGCCACCTTGGCTCGCCTTGGCCTCTTATCAGATTTCACGGGCGAACTCTCTGCCTGGAAAAAGCAGAAGTACTCCGAGACTGATAAGACCTTTGATGCCGATCTCGCTGAAGTGCTCAAGGCATTCCAGCAATCGCGCGGCATCCTCCCAACGGGAGAGATCGACGATCTGACCCTGCGCGAATTGCGCCAAGCCTCTTATACCCTGGGCAGCCGCGTTTTGAGCTATGAACCCACCAATCCATTGGTGGGCGATGACATTTCGCAATTGCAGCAACAACTGCAAGAGCTCGGTTTCTATCAAGATCGCGTCGATGGTCATTTTGGCCGCAATACCCACGCTGCCTTAACCGAATACCAGCACAATTGCGGGCTGCAGGAAGATGGCGTGTGTGGACCGGCTACCATTCGCGCACTCAGCTTGCTTGGCCGCCGCATCACCGGCGGTTCGGCGCACAATATTTTAGAGCGCGAGCGTGTGCGCAATGCCGGGCCAAAGTTGGCGGGCAAGCGCGTGGTCATTGACCCTGCACTAAGTGGCCGGGACTCCGGCTTCACGGTCAAGGGCCGTTTTGGTGATATTTCTGAGCAAGAAATCCTCTGGGATCTCACCCAACGCATCGAAGGCCGAATGATCGCCGCCGGCATGGAAACCATTATTTCGCGCCCCCGCACCGATGATGCGGACGTGCAATCCCGTGCCGAGCTGGCCAATGCCTTTGATGCCGATATGGTCATCTCTTTGGCGTGCGATTATTATCCCAACGAGAAGGCCCACGGCGTAGCCACGTTCTACTTTGGTTCCGAATCCGGAAACTCCTCACTCATTGGTGAAACCCTTTCCGGCTTCATCCAGCGTGAAATCGTGGCGCGCACCGATCTGCAGGACTGTTCTAACCACGGCCGCACCTGGGATCTTTTGCGCCTGACGCAGATGCCGGTTGTTCAGATCTTTTTGGGTTACCTCACCAATCCTGAGGACGTCAAAATTCTTACCAACCCGAAGCGCCGTGACGATATTGCAGAAGCAATCGTTATCGCCGTCAAGCGCATGTACCTCATGGAGCAAGACACCGCCATTACCGGTACCTACAAATTCTCCGAGCTTCTTCAAGCGGAGCAGGCTTAGCCTGCCCAAACTGGAGCGCACAGAGCGGACTTAATCACTGGCCGCCGCGCAAGATTAACTGCGTTATCTTGTACCAATAGCATTCATTCGATTAGTATCAGTCCAAGCTATTGATATCTACTAATTGAATGGATTCCTATAATGAGCAGCTCAACCTCCGCCCCAATTTCCAGAAAAGAAACGCGCCGCGTAGTAGCTGCCACCACAATCGGAACCGCGATTGAATGGTATGACTACTTTCTCTATGCCGCCGTCGCCGGCCTAGTATTTAACCAAGTAATGTTCGGCCCCTTAGAAGGTGGGGTAGCCAGCATCGTTTCCTTCGCCTCCGTGGGCCTATCCTTCCTTTTTCGCCCGCTTGGCGCCTTCTTAGCCGGCCATTTTGGTGACCGTCTTGGTCGCCGCCTCGTCCTCATGGTCACCCTTTTTGCCATGGGTGGGGCCACCACGTTAATTGGCCTCCTGCCTACCTACGATACGGCGGGAGTATGGGCTCCCATCCTGTTGATTTTCCTCCGCATCATTCAAGGCATCTCCGCCGGGGGAGAGTGGGGTTCCGCGGTGCTTCTTGCAGTTGAACACGCTCCCAACGATAAGCGCGGCCTCTTTGGCGCTGGGCCACAGATCGGAGTCCCCATCGGCCTGCTGATGTCCTCTGGCGTGCTTTCCATCATGAATATCATCGCCCCAGGGGATGCCTTCCTTGAATGGGGTTGGCGCGTGCCGTTCTTGCTTTCCTTCGTCCTAGTCATCATCGGCTACGCCATCCGCATCGGCGTGGATGAGTCTCCGGTCTTTCAAGAGATCTCAGATAATAAGAAACGCGAGGCGGCAAACCCCATTGGTATCTTGTTCAAGCGCTATTTTCCGCTTGTCCTCGTCGCGGCCCTAGTTTTTGCAGGTAACGGCACCGTGGGCTATATGACCACCGGTGGCTATATCCAAAATTACGCCACCAACCCCGAGGGTCCGGTCTCGCTCGCGCGTGGCGATGTCCTCAATGCCGTCACGCTATCAGCCTTCACGTGGCTCATCTTTACGCTTTTCGCTGGCTGGTTATCGGATTATATCGGGCGCCGCACGACGTATCTCGTCGGATTTGTCATTCAAGCGATCGGCGCTGCGGCCCTTTTCCCGCTGGTTAATACGGCGTCCCTGGGATTGCTTTATTCCGCCCTCATCTTCCTGACGGTTGGGCTCGGCTTAACCTATGGTGCGCAATCTGCCATGTATACAGAGCTTTTCCCAGCATCCATTCGCGCTTCGGGCGTATCGATTACCTATGCCATCGGCTCCGTTCTCGGCGGTGCCTTCGCCCCGATGATCGCGGCCTCGTTGGTAGAAGCAACGGGCACGACCTTTGCGGTATCCGTATATCTTGTCTCCGCAAGCATCGTCGGATTTATTGCAGCCCTACTCCTGCGCGAGCGCAAGGGCATTCCGCTGGGCGCCGAACATGAGGAAGAACAAGCCAAGGGCCACTTCATCTTTTCTAAAAAATAGTGCCCTCGCTCTAAAGAGGAGGGCACTAACTTTGCGAATGTGGCAGGCAGCTGGGGAACCTGCCACAGGAGCAGGTTATTTATCCCGCTCCATCAGCGCCATGATGCGCTCGAAATCTTCTTGGTCGCCGAACTCTACGACCATTTTGCCCTTGCGCTTGCCCATGGTCACGGTGACCTTAGTATCGAAGCGATCCGAGAGGCGCTCAGCCGAGTCGGTAAAAAATTGCGGCTGTGGTACCTGGGACTTCTTCTTATTCTCCGCGGGTTTCCCATCGCGCTTATATAGCGTCACGGCTTCCTCGGTGGCACGCACGGACAGGCCCTCCGAAATTACCCGGTCCGCGATGTAGTCCATCGCTTCCTTATCGTCGAGGCCCAAGATAGCGCGCGCGTGACCGGCCGAGAGGGTGCCTGCAGCAACTCGCTTCTGCACGTCTACCGGCAACCGCAGCAGGCGGAGCATATTGGTCACCTGCGGGCGCGAGCGGCCAATGCGGTCCGCTAATTCGTTCTGGGTTACGCCGAACTCTTCCAAGAGCTGCTGATAAGCGTGTGCCTCTTCCAAAGGGTTGAGCTGAACGCGGTGGATGTTTTCCAGCAGGGCATCGCGCAGCAGATTGTCGTCTTTGGTGTCGCGCACGATGGCCGGGATAGTGGCCAAGCCAGCCTTGGAGGAGGCGCGCCAACGGCGCTCACCCATGATGAGCTCAAATCCGCCCTCCTCGGAGGGACGGACGACGACCGGCTGCAGGAGGCCGAACTCGCGGATGGAGTGAACCAGCTCGCTGAGCTCATCCTCATCAAAAACGGTGCGCGGCTGCTTGGGGTTGGGAACGATTTCCCCCACGGAAATCTCGCGGTAGGTCGCGCCGATTGCTGCCGGCGTAGCTTGCCGCTTCTTGGAGGACTTGGACCCAGAGCCTTGTTGGATGGTGGGAGCGCCCTTTACGCGCTTTTCGCCGCGTGCCTTGCGCTCGCTACTTCCCGTGGAGTTTCCCAAGATAATATCTGCGGCGGAATCACCCAGCCGTGGCTTGCGGGTGGGCGCATCGGGGCCGGACGGGATGAGAGCGGCTAGGCCTTTGCCTAGGCCACCTTGCTTTTGTTCTGCCATGAAATCCTATCCTTCCAATTCCGCATAAATTTCGGGGCTCACGCCAATCGCCCCCGTGGTGGGATGCGGGCGATAATCACCGCGCCTGTTGAGCTCGCGAGCCGCGGCGAGATACGCCCGTGCACCGGTGGATGAAGGGGCGTAATCAATCACCGTGGTCCCGTAACCAGGCGCCTCTGAGACTCGCACAGAACGCGGGATGACGTTGCCCATGACAACGGCGCCAAATTGCTCACGAACGTTATCGGCCACATCCTCAGCCAAGCGCGTACGTGCATCATACATGGTAAGGAGCACCGCAGAGATATGCAGATCTTCATTGAGGTGCTCGCGAATCATCGTGATATTGCCCAATAATTGGCCCACGCCCTCCAGTGCGTAGTACTCACACTGGATAGGGATGATGACTTCTTCCGCACACGTCATGGCATTGATCGTCAGCAAACCCAGAGATGGCGGGCAATCAATAAAGACGTATTCAAAGCCGTGTTCTTCTAGGAACCCGTTATGGAGGGCATCGTAAAGCCGAAACTCGCGGCGCACGAGAGACACCATCTCAATTTCCGCACCGGCAAGATCGATGGTCGCGGGGATGCAATAAAGGTTTGAATTATGCGGAGAAGCCTGCATGGCCTTTTCCGCAGTGCAATCGCCCAAGAGCAATTCATAGCTGGAATCGGTTCCTGAGCTATGTTCCGCGCCCATGGCGGTCGATGCGTTTCCCTGGGGGTCAAGGTCAATGACCAATACCTTCTTGCCTTCAGTAGCAAGGGCTGCGGCCAAGTTGGCGGCGGAGGTGGTTTTACCTACGCCGCCCTTCTGGTTAGCAATAGTGATAAGGCGCGGATTAGTCATGCCGTCTACTTTAGTTCACGCGCGGGACACGGATAATCGTGGTTCCGTGAACGGTCGTGACCTCGGCTTTTCCGCCGCCGGCCTTCTTAATATCCGCGGCATCGCGCTCCAGCTCTTCGTGTACAGAAGAGCCCTTCAGCGCGATCATTTCCCCGCCTTTGCGTACTAGGGGAAGAGACCACTTTGCCAGCTTTCCCAGGGGAGCAACTGCACGGGAGGTCACCACGTCCGCGCCGGCCACTGCCTTTTTAATGGGTCCTTCTTCGGCGCGCCCGCGCAACACGGTGACGTTATCTAATCCCAGCTTTTCGGTTACCTCGTTGAGGTAGTTATAGCGCTTCAAAAGCGGCTCAATGAGCGTGATGTGCAGATCGGGACGAGCGATGGCCAGCGGGATGCCGGGCAATCCGGCACCAGAGCCGACATCGATAACCGTGGCGCCTTCCGGAATAACTTGTTCAATAACGGCGCAGTTTAAGATGTGGCGCTCCCACAGCCGCGGTACCTCGCGCGGGCCGATAAAACCACGAGTGGACCCGTCTGTAGCGAGCGAATCGTGGTATTCCTGCGCGAGCGGCAGGCGGGAGCCAAATACTGCAGACGGGTCCATCTCGGACACTATGAGAATCTCCTCAGTAGCTGTTTAGTTGTCGTTCTTCCGCTGTTTCTTGGTGCGGTTGTCTTTCTTGCGAGCGCCAGGCTTTGGAGCGGTAGTGCGCTTAGCTTCAATCTTAGCGGCCTCTTCCTCTTCTTCTTCGCGGTCCATCTTGCCGTAGATGATGCGGGTCTGGAAGAAGGTCCACACGGTGTTGGACAGCATGTAGAACAACAAACCGATGGGCCAGATGAAGCCGGAGAAGATCAGCATTGCGGGCATGACCCACAGCATCATCTTGGACATCATGGCCATCTGCTGCTGCATCATTTCCGCATTCTGGCCCTGCGGGGCGGAAGTTTTGCCCTGGGCGCGGCGCTTTTCTTGGCGGTTCAGGCTCATGCGCGCGTTGAAGTGCATCAGCACCACAATGACGGCAATCATCGGCACAATGATGAACGCCGCCTGGGTGGTGGTGGTAACGCCTTCCACCAAGGGCGAGTTCAGGCGGAGGTTCGTAACCAGCGGAACGCCAAAGATCTTGGCGTCCAAGAACTGCTGAACGAGCTCCGGCTTGAAAATGTAGTTCGCGGTATTGGCGTTGGCCTCAATGGACATCGGCTCGCCGCTGGGGTGTCCAATGCCGCCGGCTACAGAAACCGTGCGGTCGAACGAGCGCAGCACGTGGAAAAGACCAATGAACATTGGAATCTGTACCAAGACCGGAAGGCAGCCGGCCATCGGGCGAACGCCAGATTCCTTATAGACCTTTTGCATTTCCTGCGCAGCCCGAGCCTGATCCTTGCCGTACTTCGCGCGGATTTCCTGCACCTTAGGCTGGATTTCCTGCATCTTGCGCGAAGAGCGAATCTGGCTCACGGTGGGCTTGACCATGAGCGCCTTCAGCGTCCAGGTCAGCAGCACGATGGCCAAAATCCACGTAATGCCCCACGCGGGATCCATTACGAGGGATAGCAGCCAATGCCAGAACCATAAAACGGCCGAAATTGGCCAGTAAATGAAATTAAGCACGAGTGTTTAATCCTCAGTTGTTGTTGGTGACCGGTCCCGAGACTGGATCGAATCCGCCCGGATGCCAGGGCCCACATTTGCACACCCTAGCCATTGCCATCGCCGTACCTTTAAGCGCGCCGTGTCTGGACAACGCCTCTAAGGCATAAGCACTGCATGTCGGTTCGAACCGACAGGTTGATACCATCTTAAGGCCCGAGACATGCTTTTGGTAGAAACGAACCGCTTTAACCAGCGGTGCAGCCAGTCCGGAGGCTGCGGGAATTTCTTCCCCACGGGTATTTAAATATCCCATTGTTTGCGCAGCGCCTTAGTAATATCTTTTTCTAATTGCTCACTGGTAGCGGTCGCACTTGCAGGTAGCGCACGAATCACTACATCCACGCCCGCTGGAAGCTTGGGGATGAGCGTCATGCACACATGGCGAAGCCGCCGGGAGGTGCGGTGGCGTACCACTGCATTCCCGACGGCTTTAGAAACAATGAGGCCGAATCGCGGCCCGGTGGCCGCGATCTCGGCCGGATTGCCCATGGTGCCATTGGAATTCGCACTCATAGTATCGCGCGCATGCACGACGACGGTGCGAGTGCCCTGCCGGCGACTGCCCTTCATCGTCCGCCGAAATTGCGGCGGCGATGTGAGCTTGTGGTGGGCTGGCAGCATGACTTATGCGGACAGCTTTGCGCGGCCCTTCTTGCGGCGAGCGGCCACAATTGCACGACCGGAGCGGGTGCTCATGCGAGTACGGAAACCGTGCTTACGTGCACGGCGACGGTTGTTCGGCTGGAACGTGCGCTTACCCTTTGCCACGTCAATTCTCCTTGAAGTTGTACGTGGACATACTGCCGCCACAAAACGGCAGCACATCCACTGATGAATGGATTCCATGAACCTGACGCGTCACTGTTATCTAAACGCTCGGCGAGCTCTGGTAAGCCCTGCCAGTGCGAAGTGACACTGTCCTGTTCACGCGCAACTCTCTGTTGCAATAGACCATGCCAGATTACGTGATTTAAACCGCCGGAAACAAATCGACACTCGGGTACACCCGAAATTACATAAGTGTTTTTTCCTGCAGCTAGAAGGCCAGTTTTGGCGCTCATGCTGCGGCTAATCCTTCGCACCGCAATGGTCTATAGCCGCCTGCATTTTAAGTATAAATCTTCCGTTAGACACACCCGCCTTCGCGGCGGTAGAACTAAGGAATCAAATTCCACAGCACGTGCACCGTTGTGGATAACTCTAAATAACCACTTGAGAGTTTTAGCATTTCCGCAGTACAACGCTATAAAGTGGTCTATCACAAGTTATCCACAGCCATGCACTAAGCTGTGAATAACTATTTCTTCCACACTTGTGGATAACTCTGTGGAGATCGAGGTGACTCGATAAAAACCACTGTGAAAACCGCGGTGGAATCCACCGTGGAATTTGTTATTTACTGTCCACCCGTCCCCGAGAGAATTATTGAAGGTAGCCCGTTGTGACTGAACCACAAGCGAACCTAGAAGCTGTCTGGCGCGCGATAGTCGATGATCTGCTCGCGCAATCCGAGCAACCCAACTCTGAGGTCCCGAGCTTTTCGCATACACAACGCCTCTACCTGCAGTTGGTTCGCCCGATCATGATGGTGGAAGGCTACACGCTTGTCGCAGCGGAAAATGTCAACGCCAAAGAAGTTGTAGAAAATGAGCTCGGCGGATACATCTCCAAGGCCCTTACCCGCCACCTCGGCCGCCCGTGTTCCTTCGCCGTTACCTTAGCTACCCCGCAGGAGCCACAACCGCCTGCCAACCCGTCGAATTCGCAACCGGCACCAGGAGGGGCATCGGCAAGCACGCAGGCCCCTTCCTCCCAGCCCAACCCGCAGGCACAATACATGCCGCCGGCGCAGAATGATTCTTCTTCCGCGCAAAATTACGTCTCTCGCCCCCAGCAAACGGATGCGTCGGCAGCCCGCGGAAACCACAACCCCACCGCAGGTCAGACCCCGCCTAATTGGCGCTCCAGCCATGCCCCGGCAAGCCTGGATGAATTGGCGGAGCACTACACCAGCCAGCAGGACTATAACCGCCAGCAACCAGAGTTCGGCGGATCTGCGAATGCCGCGCGCATTCCGCGAGAGGCCCCGGCGCACGATCCCAACCGGGAAACCTCGCTGAACCCGAAGCACACTTTTGAAAGCTTCGTCATCGGTTCATCGAATCGTTTTGCCAATGGTGCGGCTGTGGCGGTGGCGGAAAATCCCGCCCGCGCCTATAACCCACTGTTTATTTGGGGTGGTTCTGGACTGGGTAAAACGCACCTTTTGCATGCCGCCGGCAACTACGCACAGGTGCTGCACCCAGGGCTGCGCGTGAAATACGTGTCCTCGGAAGAATTTACGAATGATTATATTAATTCCTTGCGCGATGACCGCCAGGAATCCTTCAAGCGGCGCTACCGCAACCTCGATATTTTGATGGTGGATGATATCCAGTTCTTAGAGGGCAAGGAATCCACGCAGGAGGAGTTCTTCCACACCTTCAATGCGCTGCACCAGGCCAATAAACAGATCATTTTGTCCTCGGACCGCCCACCAAAACAGCTCACCACGCTGGAGGATCGCCTGCGCACCCGCTTTGAGGGCGGGTTGATTACGGATATTCAACCGCCTGATCTGGAAACCCGCATTGCCATTTTGATGAAGAAGGCCGCCGCCGATGGCACTGAGGTGGATCGTTCCGTCCTGGAGCTCATCGCCTCGCGCTTCGAGTCTTCCATCCGCGAGCTCGAGGGCGCGCTCATTCGCGTATCCGCGTACTCGTCCTTGGTCAATGAGCCGATCAACGTGGAAATGGCAGAAATTGCGTTGCGCGATCTTGCGCCGGATTCTGCTGATCGGCAAATTACCGCAGCCTCCATCATGGAAGTCACCGCGGAATACTTCGATATTGATGTTGAAACCCTGCGCGGAGCCGGCAAGAAGCGCGCGGTGGCCCACGCCCGCCAGCTGGCCATGTACCTCTGCCGCGAATTGACCGAGCTATCGCTGCCCAAGATTGGCGAGCAATTCGGCGGCAAGGACCACACCACGGTGATCTATGCCGATCGCAAGATCCGCAAAGAGATGACGGAAAAGCGCAATACCTACGACGAGATTCAGTCCCTGACCCAGCGCATCAAGAATCGCGGTCGCGGCTAGAGAAAAACACAACCACCCGGTGGCGTCTTCCTTAAATAACAGGAAGGCGCCATTTTTGTAAGCAGGCGGTGCGCTTGCCGATGCCCCCACCTGCCACCACCGCCTACCGGCGCCTACCAGGGGCTATGTGCCGGTAAGAGTCGTATAAACAGCTATCCACAGAGTTATCCACACCTGTGTAATTTTATGGATGTAATTTGTAGATTTTGCTCACAGTTTTAAATTCCACAGGCCCTATCCAGCACAGACGCCCCTGTGATCAGCACTGTGTGCAGATCCGTGGATAACTACTAAAGACTGTGGATAAAACGATGACCCGCTTATTTATCCACACTCCGGGCCAGTTGATCACAGCAAGATCACAAGAATCGGCACACCCCGGATCGCCGCGCTGAACTTGTCATTTACCCCGTTGATCACAGATCCCACAGCGCTTATTACTACTACTAAATTATTTCTCTGATCTTGTAAGTAGAAAGGGGATGTGTGAAATTGTGCCCGGTCCCGAGCGCGCGGCGCTGGCTCGGACGGGCGGAGGGAAAATTACAAGGTTCACCGGATGCGGTAAGTTGGAAGCCAGCTTTTGAAAGTTACACATTCCTACCCCGCCAAAGAGGAGCTCTTCGCACCATGGATGAAGCCGTGTCATTTCGCGTTGCCAAAGATGACCTTGCCAACGCCGTAGCGTGGGTTGCCCGCAGCCTGCCTTCCAAGGTCACCCAGCCAGTGCTGCGCGCGATGCTCATCACCGCTGATGACAACGGCTTAGAGTTCACCGGCTTTGATTACGAGGTTTCTACCCGGGTGCGCATCGCGGGCATGGTGGACGAGCCCGGCCAGATCGCCGTTGCCGGTAAATTGCTCTCCGATATCGTGGCTACCTTGCCCAATAAGGAAGTGGAGATCTCCCAGGTAGATTCCAAGGCTTTGGTTGCTTGTGGTTCCTCCCGCTTTGAGCTACCTCTCATCCCGCTCGATGATTACCCGCAATTGCCGGTCCTGCCTGAAGTCACCGGAACGATCCAACCGCAGCTATTCGCAGAGGCGATCCAGCAGGTTGCGGCCGCGGCCGGCAAGGATGACACCCTGCCCATGCTTACTGGCGTGCACATGGATATCCACGGCAAGGATATTGAGATGACGGCTACGGACCGTTTCCGTTTGGCCATGCGCACCCTGGAGTGGGAGCCGGCGGCTGAGGACGTTGAGGCTAAGCTTCTGGTCCCGGCAAAGACCCTGCAAGATACCGGGCGCAGCCTGGATCCACATTTGAATATTCCCATTGAGATTGCGGTGGGCTCCGGCGATAATATCGGCGCCGATGGCCTATTTGGCCTGCATGCGGATAACCGCGAAACCACCACGCGCATGCTGGATGCGGATTTCCCAAACGTCCAGCCCTTGCTTCCCAAGTCACACACGAATATTGCCTCGGTTGAGGTGGCGCCGCTGCAAGAAGCCATTCGCCGCGTTTCCCTGCTGACGGACCGCAATGCACAGATCCGCATGGAATTTGCCGATGGTCAGGTCACCCTGTCCGCCGGCGCCGATGCCGGTAATGCCACCGAGACCCTGCCATGCGCATTCCACGGCCGCGATGAATTCTTGATCGCCTTCAACCCGGGCTATTTGAAGGATGGCCTTGCTGTCATCAACACCGATCGCGTGGTCTTCGGCTTCACGGAGCCTTCCCGCCCCGCCATCATGATCCCATCGCCAGAAGAGCTGCCTGAAGCCGATGAGGATGGCAATTTCCCCACGCCGCAGACCAACTTCACCTACCTCTTAATGCCGGTTCGCCTGCCAGGTTAATGTTTATAAGGGATCTCGATGTTCGGGATTTTCGCTCATGGTCCGAACTAAAACTTGAGCTGGGCCCGGGGATCACTCTGTTCGTGGGCCGCAATGGCTTTGGCAAGACCAATATCGTGGAAGCCGTGGGCTATACCGCTCACCTGTCTTCCCACCGCGTCTCCCATGATTCGCCGCTGGTGCGCCAGGGTGCGCAGAGCGCGCGGGTGTCCCTTACTGCTGTCAACCAGGGGCGCGAATTAACCACCCACTTGCTGGTCAAACCCCATGCCGCCAACCAAGCGCAGATTAACCGCACTAGGCTGCGCAGCCCGCGCGAGTTACTCGGCGTGGTGAAAACGGTGCTGTTTTCCCCTGAGGATTTAGCCTTGGTGCGCGGTGAGCCCGCGGGGCGCCGCGCGTATCTCGATAGCATCATCGCCTCGCGGACCCCGCGCCTAGCTGGGGTTAAGGCGGATTATGACAAGGTATTAAAGCAGCGCAATGCGTTGTTGAAGTCGGCATCGGCAAGCTTGCGGCGCGGCTACGGCGATAGCGACGGCGCATCGGCGCTATCGACGCTGGATACGTGGGATGCCCAGCTCGCGCGCTTAGGCGCACAGGTCATTGCGGCGCGCCTTGCGCTTGTCGATGCCCTCTTGGACCACATTCCCGCCGCCTATGCCGGCCTCGCACCGGAGTCGCGGCCTGCGCACGTGGAGTATAAATCCACCATCGATACCTCTGACCGCGAGGTGCTGGAGGCCGTCATGCTGACCGAGCTGGCCACTGCCCGGCAGCGCGAGATCGAGCGCGGCATCTCTCTGGTGGGCCCGCACCGCGATGATCTCGTGCTCCACCTGGGAGATCAGCCGGCCAAGGGTTTTGCCAGCCACGGCGAAACCTGGTCCTATGCCATCGCCCTGCGCCTGGCGGAGTTTGAGCTCCTGCGCGAAGAAGGGGGATCAGATCCGGTCCTCATCTTGGATGATGTTTTTGCCGAGCTCGATGCCAAGCGCCGCACCCAGCTGGTTCACCTCGCCGCCACGGCAGAACAGGTGCTTATTACCGCCGCGGTGGATGAGGATTTACCGGATAACCTGGAGCCCATCGTGCGTTACCGGGTAGGAGTGGAAGATACGGACCAGGGGCGCATTTCCACCCTGCACACGGAAGCAACCGCAGGAGAGGATAGCGAGGAAGAAAAATGAGTGAGGAAGAAGGGGAAACCGGCAGGCAACGCACGGATCCCGTCACCCAATACTTCCGGTTGGTGCGCTCTACCTCGAAGAATCCGCCAAAGCTCACGCGCCCAGTGCCGAAGATGCCGGTGCCATCCTTGGCGGATGCTCAGCCGCAGAACTATCGCGGCTACCAGGTGGGCAGGCCTACCGGCGCCGATGGCAGGAGGCCGCGGCGAAAGATTGATGTGCCGAGCCTGGGCGCACAAATTAAAAAGGAGATTTCCCACCGCGGCTGGGAGCATGAATTAGCGCACGGCTGGGTCATGGGAAATTGGGAAAACCTGGTGGGCGAGCGCATCGCTGCCCATACGCAGCCGCAGAAAATCAAGGACAAGATCGTCTACATTTCCTGCGATAACTCCACCTGGGCCACGGAACTGCGCTACCTGCAGCGGGAAATTCTGCGCAAAATTGCGGACCGGCTCGGCCCCGATGTCATTGCTGAGCTGCGCATCCACGGCCCGCGGCAGCAGCGCAATTACGAGGGTCGGCAGTGGGTAAAACCGCAAGGTTCGCAAGATACCTACGGTTGATAAGTGGCTAATAGGAGCAGGTTAGCTCTGCCCTTTAAAAGATAAATAACTACAGAGCGCGCCACATAGCTACCTCTGGCCGGTGTGGGGTGTCATTCAGTAGGGGGTATGCGTGTAGAATAGTGAAAGTCTTAGAATTAGCTATAGCCAAAAGGAGAGCACGAATCCGTGGCTGAAGAACACGCATATGATGCTGGATCAATTACGATCCTGGAAGGTCTAGAGGCCGTCCGCAAGCGCCCCGGTATGTACATCGGTTCCACCGGATCGCGCGGTTTGCACCACCTTATCTGGGAGATTGTTGATAACTCCGTTGATGAGGCCATGGCAGGCTTCGCGGATAAGGTCACCGTCAAGCTTTTGGAAGACGGCGGCGTCGAGGTCATCGATAATGGCCGCGGCATCCCTGTGGAGATGCACGCCTCCGGTGCGCCGACCGTCCAGGTGGTCATGACGCAGCTGCACGCCGGCGGTAAATTCGACTCCGATTCTTATGCCGTTTCCGGCGGCTTGCACGGCGTCGGCATTTCCGTGGTCAACGCCCTATCCACCCGCGTGGAGGCGGAGATCAAGCGTGAGGGCAAGCACTGGTACCAAAACTTCCAGAACGCCATCCCGGATGACCTTGTGGAAGGCGGCAACGCCCGCGGCACTGGTACCAAGATTCGCTTCTGGGCGGACCCGGAGATCTTTGAAACCACCGAGTTCGACTACGACACCATTGCGCGCCGCCTGCAGGAGATGGCCTTCCTGAACAAGGGCCTGACCATCGAGCTTATTGATGAGCGCGTGACCCAAGAGCAAATCGAGCTCGAGGAAATCGCAGATGCGGAATCCGGTGAGGCGAGCGCGGACGAGACGTCCTTTGATGATGTTCCTGATGCCGGCGATACCTTTAACGAGGAAGACGACTCCAAGAACGTCACCAAGGCCGATAAGAAGCGCCGCAAAAAGATCACCTTCCACTACCCGGAGGGCCTGACGGACTACGTAAAATTCCTCAATAAGTCCAAGAACGCTATTCACCCCACCATCGTGTCCTTCGAGGCAAAAGGCGAGGACCACGAGGTCGAGGTGGCCTTGCAGTGGAACCAGGGCTACAAGCAGTCCGTGCACACCTTTGCCAATACCATCAATACTCACGAGGGCGGCACGCACGAAGAGGGCTTCCGCGCAGCCCTGACCTCCTTGATGAACCGCTATGCCAAGGAGCACAAGCTCATCAAGGACAAGGACGGCAACCTTTCCGGTGATGACTGTCGCGAAGGTTTGGCCGCCGTCATTTCGGTCAAGGTGGGCGATCCGCAGTTCGAGGGCCAGACCAAGACCAAGCTGGGCAACTCCGAGATCAAGGGCTTTGTGCAGCGCTCGGTCAACGAGTACGTCAATGACTGGTTTGATGCCAACCCGGCAGAGGCAAAGGCCATCATCAATAAGGCCGTCTCCTCGGCGCATGCCCGCATGGCAGCGCGTAAGGCGCGCGAGATGGTGCGCCGCAAGTCCGCCACCGATCTGGGCGGACTGCCCGGCAAGCTTGCGGATTGCCGTTCTAAGGATCCGCGGAGTTCGGAGCTTTATATCGTGGAGGGTGACTCCGCGGGCGGTTCCGCGAAGGCCGGCCGTGACTCTATGTTCCAGGCCATCTTGCCCTTGCGCGGCAAGATCTTGAACGTGGAAAAGGCCCGCATGGATAAGGTCTTAAAAAATGCCGAGGTCCAAGCCATCATCACCGCGTTGGGTACCGGCATCCACGAGGAATTCGATATCAAGAAGCTGCGGTACGACAAGATCGTGCTGATGGCCGATGCCGACGTGGACGGCCAGCACATCGCCACGCTGCTGTTGACCCTGCTCTTCCGCTTTATGCCGCAGTTGGTTGAGGATGGCCACGTGTACCTGGCTAACCCGCCGCTCTACAAGCTGAAGTGGTCTAAGGGCACACCGGGCTACGCCTTCTCTGATGATGAGCGCGATAAGCTGCTGGCGGAGGGCCTGGAGCAAAACCGCAAGATCAACAAGGATGACGGCATCCAGCGCTACAAGGGCTTGGGAGAGATGAACGCCTCCGAGCTCTGGGAGACCACCCTGGATCCCTCCACGCGCCTATTGCGCCGCGTGGATCTGGAAGACGCGCAGCGCGCCGATGAGCTGTTTTCCATCCTCATGGGAGATGACGTGGCCGCTCGCCGCTCCTTCATTACCCGCCGCGCGAAGGATGTCCGCTTCCTGGATATCTAAACCGCTGGCCTAGTCCTCTGCGTATAGGAGCTGGGGAAAAGCCAGAGCCCACCGTGGAACTATCCACGGTGGGCTCTAACTATGGGGAGAGGTATTAGCTGCGGGAAGCGCGCTGATCCGCAAACCCAAAGCTCAAGGACACCAGGCAAACGGCGATGATGACACCGAAACCGGTCATGATGGATACGGGCCAATCTCCGGAGGTGCTTTGGAGCATAGCAAAGACGATGGCGGTAATGACGGCTAGGCCGATGGCGGTGCCGATGCGCTGGCCGGTTTGCAGGACTGCGCCGGAGGAACCGGCGTAGTTATCTGGGACCTGCGCCAAGGTCAGGGTTTGGTTAGGGGAGACCACGGCACCCTGGCCAAGCCCAATAAATGCCAAAGAAAGGATGAGCCACCATTCGTTCATTCCCCAATGCGTGGTGCCCCAAATAAAGACCACCGTGGTGAAGAGTCCGAAGATGGTAGTCAGCATGCCGATGATGACCACTATGCGCCCATACCGCGAGATTTTGCGGCCAGCGATGGTGGCGGTAATGGAGTTGAGGAGTGCGGACGGAATGCCCACCGAGCCGGCCGCGAGCGCGGAGTAACCCAGGCCATTTTGGAAGTACAACGCCACGAGCACCCAGATGCTGGTAATGCCCATAAACCACAACGTGGCGATGATGGTGCCATTGCGGAAGCTCGAGGTGGCAAAGATATTGAGATCCACCATCGGCGGATGGCCGGTAGCCTTGTGGTGGCGCTCCCACAGCACCCACACGCCAATGAGCACGGCACCCGCGAGAAGCAGCCACCACACGGCCGGGGAACCGGTGGAGTCCATGAAGGGGAAGAGGATGCACCATACTGCGGCGCCGAGAATGAGCGCGCCGATGGGATCCAGGGTGGCCAGCGCCTTGAAGATTCCCAGCTTATGGCCCGCGGTGTCGCGGACGCGGGAAAATAGCGGGCGTGGAAACCACATGAGGCCCAAGATGATGGCCAGCAGGCCGATAGGGGCATTGACCAGCATGGTCAGCCGCCACCCGTGATCAGGGCCGCCGATCTTAATGAGGAAGCCGCCCAGTACCGGGCCGATGGCCACCGCGATTCCCACGGTGGCGCCAAAGTATCCAAAGGCGCGGCCGCGTTCTTCCCCGCGGAAGTATTGCTGAATCATTCCCACGCCTTGGGGGTTCAGCAACCCGGCACCAACACCCTGCACAAAGCGCGCGATGTTTAGAGAATGCGCATTCGGCGCGAAACCCGCCACGGCGGCGCTAATGGTGTAGACGGCGATGCCGAGGAGGAAGATGCCCCCGCGCCCCACGAGATCGCCGGCGCGTCCGGCGGCGACGAGGACCACGCCGAAGGTAAGCGCATAACCAGATAACACCCATTGCACATCCGAATCCGTGGCACCAAGCCCAGACTGGATCGACGGCAGCGCCACGTTCACGATGGACACGCTAATTAGTGACATGAACACCGTGACCAGCACAATAATAAGAACCCGCCAGCGGGCGGGGTCTTGGCCGGCGGGGTAGTCGGTACGGTTTGCTTCTGATGCCGACGATTTATGATGCGGGGAATAAGTCACTTCCACACTTATACTCCGCAGTCCAGAAAACCTTCAACCGCAGGAAAACCGGTGGAAACTATTTATTTACATGTGCTTTTGTACTATGCGGCCGAATGCAGGAACTTCCGGGCTTAAGATCTTGGTGGCCTTGCCACGCAGGGAATTATAGGGTTTGCGCAGTGCGGCGGAGTTCACCTTTTCTACGTGCTTATCTGCGATATTCATAATTTCATCGCTGACCTCTTCTTGGCGCGGTTCAAGGAAGGCGCCGAAATCATCCTTCCCGCTTTCCGCAAAGTCCTGCCACCGCGGATCCAGGGCATCGAGGACATCCGGCAGGATCCGTTCCAGCGCCTTGGGGACGACGTTGGCATCGGCCTTCTTGGCGGCGGCCAATCCGCCTTTAATGGCCATGCCAGAAATGCCGGATTGGGCGGAGGCGACTTTTTCAACGAAAGCCCCGCACTCGGCGATGAACTCGGTGCGGGTGGATCCATGCATCAAGGTAGAAAGGTGAGACATGGTGCCATACTTTACGCGAATTTAGTGGCCATATAGACGCGGGCGCAGTACTGCGCGAAGGTCTGATTTCCAGCATTTAACGCTGGCACGTTTTCTAAAACCTCCGCCATGGCTTGGGCTGCCTGCTGCTCATCGCCGTGAATGGCTATGCCCTCCAGGCGCGCGGTGCTGGCAGCCGCGGCGGCCACCAAGGAGGAGTAATTGATGATGCGGAGATTAAAGCGGGCGCAAAATTCTTGAGCCACTAGGTATAGCTGTTCGGGGCTCATGCGTGGGTCTTCCGCGCCCTGCGGATTTCGGCCTCTAGATCCGCGCGGCCGGGGAGGAGCTCGCGGGCGGTGGCTTGCACGTGGGCATCGGCAAGCGTGCGCGAGGCCGCCGCCACGATGGCACGCACCACCGCTTCGTGCTTGGAGGTGCCTTGCGCGGAGGCCAAGAGGGTAAGGGCGTGATCTTGTTCTGCGGTAAGCCGCAATGTCATTGCCATGCCCCAGTGATACCACAGTGATACCACCGGTGCGGCAAATAAGGCCGACAAAGCCCGGAGAAGGTAGAATTTGGCCTTATGAGTGACAATAACGACGATCTTTTTGATCGGATTTTTCCCATTGACATTAATGAGGAGATGGAGTCGAGCTATATCGACTACGCCATGTCCGTCATTGTGGGCCGCGCGCTGCCTGAGGTGCGCGATGGCCTAAAGCCGGTGCACCGCCGCATTCTCTACGCCATGTTCGATTCGGGATACCGCCCCGAGCGCGGCTACGTGAAATCCGCCCGCCCGGTCTCTGACACCATGGGTCAATTCCACCCGCACGGTGACTCGGCCATCTATGACACCTTGGTGCGCTTGGCGCAGTCCTGGAATATGCGCTACCCGCTTGTCGATGGCCAGGGTAACTTCGGTTCCCGCGGTAACGACGGCCCCGCCGCAATGCGTTATACCGAGTGCAAGCTCACCCCGTTGGCCATGGAAATGGTCCGCGATATCCGCGAAAATACCGTGGATTTCTCGCCCAACTACGATGGCAAGACCAGCGAGCCGGACGTCCTGCCGTCCCGTGTGCCTAACCTTTTGATGAATGGTTCTGGCGGCATTGCCGTGGGCATGGCCACCAATATCCCGCCGCATAACCTCAATGAGTTGGCCTCGGCCATCTACTGGCTGCTGGAGAACCCGGACGCAGACGAGGATGCCGCGCTCGCGGCCTGCATGGAACGCGTGAAGGGCCCGGATTTCCCCACCGCCGGCCTTATCGTGGGCGATCAGGGCATCAAGGATGCATATACCACCGGCCGCGGTTCCATCCGCATGCGCGGTGTGACCTCCATCGAGGAATCCGGTTCCCGGCAGACCATCGTGATCACGGAGCTGCCGTTCCAGGTCAACCCCGATAACCTCATTTCCAATATCGCGGAGTCCGTAGCCAACGGCAAGATCGCCGGCATTTCCAAGATCGAAGATGAGTCCTCTGACCGAGTGGGCATGCGCATTGTTGTGACCCTGAAGCGCGATGCTGTCGCCCGCGTGGTGCTCAATAACCTGTACAAGCACTCCCAGCTGCAGACCTCTTTCGGCGCTAATATGCTTTCCATCGTCGATGGCGTACCGCGCACCCTGCGCCTGGATCAGATGCTGAGCAATTATGTTGCGCACCAGATTGAGGTCATCGTTCGCCGCACCCAGTACCGCCTGGATGAGGCCGAAAAGCGCGCGCACATCTTGCGCGGCTTGGTCAAGGCGCTGGATATGTTGGATGAGGTCATCGCCCTGATCCGCCGTTCGCCCACTGTTGATGAGGCGCGCGAGGGCTTGAAGGAGCTTCTCGATGTCGACGATATCCAGGCCGATGCCATCCTGGCGATGCAGCTGCGCCGCCTGGCCGCCCTGGAGCGCCAAAAGATCGTCGATGAATTGGCAGAAATCGAAGAAGAGATCGCAGACCTCAAGCACATCCTCGCCCACGAGGAGCGCCAGCGCCAGATCGTCCACGATGAGCTGGAGGCGATCGTCGAAAAGTACGGCGACGAGCGCCGCACCGAGATCCTGCCTGCCTCCGGCGAGGTCACCGATGAAGACCTCATTGCCCGCGAAAACGTCGTGGTCACCATCACCGCTACGGGTTATGCCAAGCGCACCAAGGTCGATACCTATAAGTCACAAAAGCGTGGCGGCAAGGGCGTACGCGGTGCGGAGCTCAAGCAAGATGACATTGTGAAAAACTTCTTCGTCTGCTCCACGCACGACTGGATCCTGTTCTTTACCAACTTTGGCCGCGTCTACCGCCTGAAGGCCTACGAGCTACCAGAGAGCGGCCGCGCTGCCCGCGGCCAGCACGTGGCCAACCTGCTGGAATTCCAGCCGGAGGAAAAGATCGCCCAGGTCATTCAGATCCAGTCCTACGAGGATGCGCCATACCTTGTTCTGGCCACCCAGCAGGGCCGCGTGAAGAAGTCGCGCCTGACCGATTACGAGTCCGCTCGCTCCGCAGGCCTTATCGCCATCAATCTCAACGAGGGCGATGCGCTCATTGGCGCCCAGCTCGTTTCTGAAGGCGATGACATCCTGCTGACCTCTGAGCAGGGCCAAGCCATCCGCTTTACTGCTGATGACGACCAGCTGCGCCCCATGGGCCGCGCTACCGCCGGTGTGAAGGGCATGCGCTTCCGCGGCGATGACCAGCTGCTGGCGATGTCCGTCGTCCACGACGGCGAGTTCCTACTCGTTGCTACCTCGGGTGGCTACGGCAAGCGCACCGCCATTGAGGAATACACCCCGCAGGGCCGCGGTGGCTTGGGTGTCATGACCTTCAAGTACACTCCGAAGCGCGGCAAGCTTATTGGTGCCATTTCGATTGATAAAGACGATGAAATCTTCGCCATTACCTCCGCCGGTGGGGTTATTCGCACCGAAGTAAACCAGATTCGTCCCTCCTCGCGCGCCACGATGGGCGTGCGCTTGGTTGACCTTGCCGATGATGTCGAATTGCTTGCCATCGACCGCAATGTTGAAGAAGATGGTGAGGAAGACGCGCAGGCTGTGGCCAAGGGCGAAAAGACCGTCGATGAGGTCCAGCAAGAGCACCACAAGGGTAGCGATGCCTCCAAGGATGAGGAGTAGGACATGGAACGACGAGACGTAACCATCCACCACATTTCGCCCACCTCGGCGTTTCGCGTTGGTCTGGCCCTGTCACTCGTCGGACTCATCGCGTGGTTGCTGGCCGTGTGCCTGCTGTACATCGGTTTGCACCAGCTGGGCATATGGGAGTCAGTCAATAGCCTCGTTGGTGGCGTCGGCGGCGGCTTTGAGGTCACCTTTGGCGTGGTGATCGCAGCCAGCGCGCTGATTGGCGTTATTTTCGCCGTCCTGTTCACCTTACTCGCACCGCTGATGGCCGTAATCTATAACGCCATCGTGGATGTCCTCGGCGGACTAAAGGTTAGCTTGGATGATATTTAGGCTACTGTGAGTGGGAGACAATGCCGGCAGCAAACGTTGCCGGCATTTTCTAGTTTTAAGAGCGAAGTAGCGTACTCATTAGGCCCACGAAGAGTGCCTCTGAAAACCTCTTTGAGCTGCCGATTTGTGTTCTTTCCGGGATAGTATGTAAAGTTACATCTCGTTCCGCTAAAGGGCCTATAGCTCAGTCGGTTAGAGCGCATCGCTGATAACGATGAGGTCGCTGGTTCGATTCCAGCTAGGCCCACCACGGAACAATGGGGCATTAGCTCAATTGGTAGAGCATCTGCTTTGCAAGCAGAAGGTCAGGAGTTCGATTCTCCTATGCTCCACAG
>NZ_JBEHFO010000010.1:0-66924 GCF_040225595.1 Corynebacterium sp. KPL2734
GTTGTCGAGGTAGAAATCGCGACATTCGAGTGGGTGTCATGGTGGAACGAGGTAAGGCTCCACCAAAGCCTGGGATATCGAACCCCGGCCGAGGCGGAAACCGAATTGTGGAAGAAAAACCCGCAACAGGGAATAATAGAAATCAAGGCAAATGCCTAGGAACAAAACTCGGGACACTTCACTACTATTATTTACAGACTGAAACCTCTATCTGGTACAAGGATCTAGTTCATGACCATTTCCTCACTTCTTACCCTGATGGGGATTTGGCTCGCGGCTTTGGTGTCTCCGGGCCCGGATATCGTGCAGGTCATCCGCGTGGCCCCACGATCCACGCGCGCCGGGCTATTGTGCGCGGTGGGGGTATTTAGCGGGACGGTCTTTTGGATTGTCGCCTCCCTGGCCGGTTTATCGGCGCTGATTACGGCGCGGCCGGGCGTGCTGAGCATCTTGCAATTGCTCGGTGGGCTTTTCTTGTTGTACATGGGCGTATCGTCCCTGCGCAGCGGGTTAGCCGCGCGGCGCGCACCCGCGCGCGAGGTGGACACGGAAGACTACGCGGAGCAGGCGCGGGCGGCTGGCGATGCCGACGTCGAAGACATGACCAACTGGCGGGCCTTCAAGCTGGGGCTGGTGACTAACCTGTCGAACCCCAAGGCATTGGTATTTTTCGGGGCGGTATTCGCCCAATTCATCCGCCCGGAAATGTCTGTGGGGTGGACCATCGCCGTGGCGTTGATTCTTGCTGCCATGTCCTTCGTGTGGTTTTCTTCCTTCGCGCTGCTCGTGCGCGCGGCCGCGCGGTGGACGGCGCGGTATTCCGCCGGCATCGATATGGTCTCAGGCCTCGTCTTTGGGCTGCTTGGTGTGGTGATGGCCGGGGAAGGCGCCACCGCGCTGCTGAAGTCACAGTAGTTACCTGTTTCGCTGCAGGTGAGACACTTCCTACAGTTGTTTGCGTTAGTAAAAATGCATATGAATGTGGAGGTGTTAGGTGGCTATAGGTGCCCTTGTGACCCTGATGGGCGTATGGTTCGCGGCCATGGCTTCGCCGGGGCCGGATGTAGTGCAGATTATCCGCCTGGGTGCGCGGTCCACCCGCGCGGCGGTGTGGGTGGCCATTGGCAGCACGACGGGCCTTGCCCTGTGGACCATCGCTTCGCTCGCCGGGCTTTCGGCATTGATCTCTACACATGAGGGCATTTTGGTGCTCCTGCAGGTCCTCGGCGGCAGCTATCTGCTGTGGATGGCCTATAGCGCGATTTCCTCCGGCCTGCGGGAGCGGCGCGCGCCCGCCACCGTCGTGGGCACGGAGAAGCAGGCACCACAACCGCGCGGGTTTACCCCGGACGGCATCATCAAGGCGAAGACGGCCTACCGCATGGGATTAATCTGCGACCTTTCAAACCCCAAGGTGGTCATCTTTTTCGGCGCCATCTTTGCCAATTTCATCGACCCAGGCATGGGGGTGGGCGGAAACGTCGTCGTCGCCGCGGTATTGGTACTAGAAAGCTTGGTTCTCTTCGTTGGCGTCGGTCTGAGCACGCGCGCGGTATCGAAGTGGATGGCCAAGAACTCGGCGTGGGTGGACATCGTCAGTGGCATCGTCTTCCTGCTCCTCGGCGTGGTTATCCTCTTTGAAGGCATCCGCGGGCTCATTGCGATGTAGCCTGAAGTTATGATTTTTACTACCACGAATACCGTCGACGGCTATGAAATCACCAAATACCTGCGCATCATCGCTGGTGAGACCGTTACCGGTATCAGTATGCTCAAAGACTTCGGGGCATCGATACGCAATATCACCGGCGGTCGCGCCTCTGGCTATGAAAGCGAAGCCATCAAGGCCCGCGAGGCGGCGCTGGATGAGTTGTGGCGCCGCGGCCAGGAATTAGGCGCTGATGGCGTGGTGGGCATCGCCTTCGACTATTCCCCAATGGGCACCAATAATGACATGCTCTTGGTCACCGCAACGGGCACGGCGGTCTCGCTGCGCGCGCATGACTAAGCCCTTGCACCCCCACCCATAGCCGCTCGGGAACGGGCTCTGGGTAAGCTGGGCGGCATGCTTGAGGTTGCAATTTCTGGCGAGTCCATCAAATTGGGCCAGTTTATTAAACTGGCCAGCTTGGTCGGCACCGGTGGTGAAGCCAAGGAACTTATCGCAGAAGGCGCGGTGACGGTCAACGGTGACACCGAAACCCGCCGTGGCGCCACGCTGCAGATTGGCGATGAGGTGTGCATCGAAGGTACCTGCGCGCGCGTGGGCGAGCCTGACGATGATGATGACTATTTTGATGAAGCCACCGCAGACGATGACTTTGATCCGGAAAAGTGGAGGAATCTATAAATGCCCGCATTTGAAGCCGAAGTAGGCATGCCCTACTGGATCGATCTGACCACCTCGGATCCGCGTAAGTCCGCCCACTTTTATGAGCAGGTCTTGGGCTGGGAAATCTCGGCCGAGTCCCAGGAGGATAACCCCTACCAGATGGCGCGCCTACAGGGCCTGCCTATTGCTGGGCTCATCCCGCAGCCGGACGAAGCACCCATGCCGGATACGTGGGTGACCTATTTCCTCTCCAAGGACATCGACGGCGATTGCCAGCGCACGGAGAACCTCGGCGGGCGCATCTTGGCCGCGCCCCAGCCCGTAGAACTGGGCCACATGGCCTTGCTTGCCGATGCCGCCGGTGGCATGTTCGGCCTCATCCAGCCCTCCGGCCCCGAGCACTTCGTTGCCGGTGGCGAACCCGGCACCCCGGTATGGCACGAGCTGACCGCCACAACGCGATTCCAGCAGGCCATGGACTTTTATGGCGAGCTATTCAACTGGGAAATTCGCGCTATGGAGTCCGAGGACGAGAATTTCATTTACGCCACCGCGGAAGAAGACGGCGCACCGTTTGCGGGCTTGTGGAATGCCGAAGGCCAGTTCCCACCGCAGGTGCCAAGCTTCTGGCAGACCTACCTAGGGGTGCGCGATATCGATGCCGCCGCCAAGAAAGCGGTAGAGCTCGGCGGTGAAATCATCCGTGAACCGTGGGATTCCCACTTTGGCCGCATGTGCTTGCTCGCGGATTCCACCGGGGCCACCATCACCCTGACTGAGGTGGAAGATGCGCCCGAGGATGAACCCACCGAATCCGATGACGTGCTCAACCCCACCAGGGACTAAGCGCGGGGAGAGGCGTTTATGTCAGACTCCTCTGATTTGGCACAGCGCGTGCTAGCCATCGTGGCCGTCATCCCGCCCGGCAATGTGTCCTCCTACGGAGAGGTGGCAAAACTCGCCGGGTGCGGGGCCCGCAATGTCGGCACCGTCATGAATAGGCACGGTGGTAATGCCGCTTGGTGGCGCGTGGTCCGCGCTAATGGCGCCTCCCACGATCCTGTTCGCGCGGAAGAATACTGGGACCGCGAGGGCATCGAGCATTCCCACGGGCGGGTCGCCATGCATAAGCACGGCATGGATGCGCGGGACCTAGCGGTATTGATGCCATAGATAGTGCGGTAGGAAAACTTTTTTGCAGTTATAGACTGCGGTGCGGCACCTCTCCAGCTACGCTAAATGCGTTATGAAAAAATTAGCTATTGGTTCTCTCGTTACCGCACTTTCCTTCGTGACCGTTCCTGCTGCCCAAGCGGTCAGCCTTGATCCCCATTCCGTGCCTGATCGTACACAAATCACCGTTAGGCACGATTCTGGAGCCACGGTCTCGACTGCCAATAGCCACGAGTCCCGCCCGGCGCTGTCCTTGAGCAAAATCTACCTGGGGTATTGGGTGCTCAAGTACGGTTCTGTCGGCGATAAGGCCCAGGTAGAACATATGATTCGCTATAGCGACGATGCCGTGGCCAGCGACCTGGACCGGCGTTACCCGCAGGCCATTCCCAGCATCATCCAGGAATTTGGGCTGAGCGAGACTCACTACACCGGCTACTGGGGAACCACGCAGACCTCAACCGAAGATATCGCGCGGTTTACCGCGGAGATCCAGCACGATCCCATCGCGGCGCCCATTTTCGCGGGAATGGCTACCGCAGCTCCCGTTGCTGCGGATGGGTACCGACAGGATTTCGGCACCGATCACATTCCCGGAGTATGGGGCACCAAATTCGGCTGGTCTGATGATCGCACCATCCACGCCTCCGTATCTACTGGGCATGGGTTTACCGTAGCCGCCAACACGTACGGCGATGCGCAGACCCATACCGCGGATGTCATGCGCGGTGTCAACAATGCCCCAGTCGGCGGATCCAGTGAAGCCATCGGCGCGCGCATTGAAAACGACCTCAACCTGCAAGGACCTGCGCAGCAGGCGCTTCGCGATGCCACCCGCACCGCGGCCGACCTTGAGCGCCAAGCGTGCGCAAACGTTAATCAAGCCCTAGCACAGGTAAGCCAAGTTCGGGTGTGCCAATAAGCGCCGAGGGACTGGTTTTTAGATCAGGTTCCAGACGGTCACGGCCATGATGACAAGTCCCATGCCGAAGACGAAGTAATTCCAGATGTCGTTTTTGAACTGGGAATAGTCATCGACCTTTTTAAACATGTAGACCGGCAGCAGATAGACCAAGAATGCCACGAAGATGCCGCCGACCACGGAAATCATGTCCATGATGGAGGGGTTGAATACTGACACGAGGGTCGTTGCCACGAATACGATGACATAAATGGTGTTGAGCAGCGCGCGGCGCGAGAGCTTATTGGCCATGCGGGGAACGGCAATGCGCAGGAGGTACTCGGTGCCTTCCTCGGAACCAAGCATGTGCCCGAAGTAGGAAGAGATGATCGCGCACATGGTAATTAGCGGTGCCATATAACCAATGAACGGCGTGCCCGTGACGTTGGCGAAATAAGACAGCACCGGGATGTTTTGATCGGCTGCCTCCTTCAATCCGTCCGCGCCGAGCGCGAGGACGCAGGACCAGACGAAGAACATGGTAAATACCACGAGCATTGCGGCGGTATAGAGCTCCACGCGGGAGACGAATTTCTCCGTCTTCTTGCCGTAGGCCGGCTGCACGTCTACGGAGAACTGCGATAGCGCGGCCATGTGGGAAAAGGAAAAGACCAGAACCGGCAGGATGAGCAGAATACCTTTAAGGATTCCCCAGATACCGCCTTCGTATTCAACGTTAAGGAAGCTTTCGAAATCCCACTTGGGGATCAAGTAAATGGAGGTTGCCGCCAGGGCGATGATGAGCGGGTAGACCAGCATTTGGGCCAGCCACAGCATGGGGCGGCGGCCGATGGCAAAAAGGCCCGTCATGACGCCTACGCAGGCAATGGACAATATCCACCGATTGATACTCGGCCCGCCGAGCTGGTTGACGATGAAGCTATCGACCACGTTGGTGATGCTGATGCCGTAAATGAGCACCGTCGGCACGATGGCCAGACAGTACAATACTGCGATGAATAGGCCGCTATTGCGGCCCAGGTAGTAACGCACCAGCTCCAGGACGTCCTTGCCGTGCTGTTCTGGTGGCGCGCCGCTAACTATGCGGGCGTAGGTCCGGTGGGAAAAATACACCAACGGGAAGATGAAGACGGTGGCGAAGACGAGCGGCCAAAATCCGAAGGCACCTGCGTTGAGCGGCAAAAAGAGGATGCCGGCACCAACACCGGTGCCAAAAAGCGCGATGACCCAAGACAGGGTGGAGCCCACTGCCTTTTGCCGGTTGGCTTCCTCTGCGGAGTTTTCGGGAGCTGCCCCCTCTGTACTTTCCGTGCTGTTATCCGTGCGGGACTCGTAAGTTGGGGCATTCATGAAGGTCTTCAGTCCTTTAAGTGGAGGATAGGTGGCAAAAGCGCCTTGAAGCGAGTGTAGCGAATGTCACTACTAACATGTGCCATAAACCACATATTTATGCGCCCGGGAGAGCTTCGGAAGGCTAAGGCGTCCAAAGCAACCGCGTTTGTCCAAAAATCGAGGGAAATTTTGGCGGAATGCGGTTGTTTTGGACATTTTGGGAGAAACAAGCACGGCTTGGGGTTAGCGGGTGAAGGCTAGCGCCTCCTCTGCGGTGCTGTGGCTGTAGCTGTCATCGTTGTGTGCGTATTTATTGCCGCGCAGGATGAGCCAGACGCTCAGCGGGTACAAGATGATTGCCACGGAGAGGGCTTGGATGACGGCCGCGATATCGGAATCTTGCAGGTAATTCCAGCCAAAGTGCAGAAGGAAGGATACCGCGAGGCAGCCGAGTGCCACGCCGATGCGCCACCAGAGCGGCTTGGCCGCCGCGTAGAGGGCCCAGCCGATGCCCCAACCGGCCAGCGCCGTGAGCAAGACGTGCAGGCCAGGGCCGGCGATAAGGCGCAGGCCCCACATCTGTATGAGCCCGGCGAAATCGCTATCCGGGTGGGTGGTAGCGCCCATGGAGCCGTAGAGGATGTTTTCATTGGCTTCAAAGCCTAGGCCAACGACGGCGCCGACCATCCACCCGTGCCAGGGGCGGTTGAGTTGGCGGAAGGACATCAGGACGAATAAAATACCTGCGGCCTTGGAAATCTCTTCAGGATAGGCACCACTCCATGACATGAAGGAATCGACCCACCCGGAATTGATGGCGAGCTGCATGACCGGTGTGGAGCTTATAGCCGCCAAGCTAATGGCCATGCCAGAACCCCATAAAAAGGCAAGTGGTGCCCATACGCGCGCCGGGCGCGCCCACATGGGGCTCAGCTGCAATACCGCGATGACAATTGCCACAAGAACCGTTGCGATGAGGATGCTGATAATGCCCATCAGCGGTGAGATCAATAGGGTGATGACCGTCTGGGAGATAAAACCGATAAGTCCCAGGCCGGAGAAAATCCACAGCGCGGTGCGAAAAAGTTTAGACATTTATACCAAGGCCTTTCCAGAAAACTCCGCGATATCAGCAGTGAATTCTTCTGGTAGTTCCTCTTGCCCAAAGGCTTTCCAGATGCGTTCAGTGGTCGTGCGCGTTGCCGCGGAATCTCCGGTGACGGTGACCACCCAGTCCTTATTCTCGTCCGCACCGGTGCCGTTGATGGAGATGGCGGCGGTGGAGGAGGGGGCATCGGCAAGCGCGAGGGCACCATATTTTCCTTCATATACCTCGCCCTCTGGAAGGCCCGGAGCCATGCCATAGGCTCGGACCATACGGCGCAGGGTGTGCTCGTCGTCGTCAGTATCTTCCACGATGACCGCCTGCACGGAGGCGTCACCGCAGGTCCAGCCAACGCTAGCCAGCGAAGTATAGTCGCGCTCGCAGTACAGATCGGACACGGTAATATCCCAGTCCTGGCTGGGATCAGACAGGGTTACCTGCTCCACATCGGCGTGGTGTGGCGGTAGCACCGCGTGGACGATGGCGGGCAAGGCAAGGACCAACGTCACAAAGGCAAGGACAGCGATAAATAGGACGCGCGGCCGGGCTGGTGGAAAGCGGAATTTTTCCATAGTCCATACCTTAACTGGAAGGTTTGGCCTACAGTGGCAACCATGAAAGATCTTTATCAATTAGTCAATGGACCTTGGGTAGAAAATCACGTTGTCCCAGATGACCGCGGTGTGGATGGCACCTTCCACGCCCTGCGCGATGAAGCAGAAGAACTAGTTCATGACATCGTTAAAGACAACGATGGTCGCCCCGGCAAGCTGTATGCATCCTTCATGGATACCGCGGGCGTCAACAATGCCGGCATGGCCCCGCTGGATGCGGACCTTGACCGCCTGAGTGCGGCCGATCCCACGGAATTGGCGCACCGCTTGGGCGAGCTCGAGCGCGAGGGCGTGGGGGCGCCGGCGACGTTTTGGGTAGAAAAGGATTCCGGCTCGGAAGAGGCCGTTGCCTATATCGTGCAATCCGGGCTGGGCCTGCCGGATGAGGCCTACTACCGCGAAGAAGCGCACGCAGAAACGCTGGCCGCCTACGAAAAGCACGTGGCGGAGATGCTGGGCTTTATCGAGCCCACCCGCCTATTTGGCCTCGGCACCGAGGTAGCCGCCGAGCGCATCGTGGGCCTGGAAAAGGAACTGGCGGCGGGTCACTGGGATGTGGTTTCTACCCGCGATGCGGTAAAGACCAATAACCCGTGCGAATTTTCTGAGCTGCCTTCCATCACCCAAGCCTTGCTCGCTGGTGGAAAGCTGCCGGAGCACCGCGTGGTCAATATGATGCCGTCCTACCTGGAGCACCTGGAAAAGCTCTTTACCGCTGACCGCATGGCCGATTGGCAGCTGTGGGCTACCTGGCACATTCTGCGCTCCCGCGCGGCCCTCTTGCCGGAAGAAGTAGGCGCCAAGAACTTCGAGTTCTATGGCACCCGCCTTTCTGGTGCCACCCAGCAGCGCGACCGCTGGAAGCGCGCGGTGGGCCTGGCAGAAAGCCTGGTAGGAGAGGAAATTGGCAAAGAGTTCGTAGACGCGCACTTCCCAGAATCCTCCAAGCGCGAGATGGATGAGCTGGTGGACTACCTCATCGCCGCCTACCGCGAGCGCATTTCCCAGTTGGAGTGGATGACCCCGCAGACCCGCGAGCGCGCCCTAGAAAAGCTTTCCCAGTTCAAGGCCAAGATTGGTTTCCCCGATACCTGGCGTGATTACTCCGGGCTGGAGATTTCTGACCAGGGAGCGGATCTGATTGCCAATGCCCGCGCCGGGTCCGCCTTTTCCCACGACTATGAGCTGGCAAAGATTGGCAAACCCGCCAACCGCGATGAGTGGGTCACCACTCCGCAGACCGTGAATGCTTTCTATAACCCGGTGGTCAATGACATCACCTTCCCGGCCGCCATCCTGCGCCCGCCGTTTTATAACCCTGATGCGGATGCCGCAGAGAACTTCGGCGCCATTGGTTCTGTCATCGGGCACGAAATCGGGCATGGCTTTGATGACCAGGGCTCGCAATTCGATGGCCAGGGCAACCTGAACTCCTGGTGGTCCGATGAAGACCGCGCGGACTTTGAGGCGCTTACGGCAAAGCTGGTGGAGCAATTCGATGGCCAGGTCCCCACGGTGCTAAAGGATGCTGGCACCGAATCTTCCGGCGTCAACGGCAAATTCACCTTGGGTGAAAACATTGGTGACCTGGGCGGACTGGGCATTTCCGTGGTGGCCTACAAGAATTACTGCGCCGATAAGGGCATTGACCTGCTGGGCCAAGAAGAAGAATTTGTGGTCGACGGCGCCGAGCCGGAGTTGGCCGAGCATACCTATAACGGCCTGCAGCGCTTCTTCTTGTCTTGGGCCCGCGTCTGGCGCACGGCCATCCGCCCGGAGATGGCGACCCAGTACTTGGCCATTGATCCGCACTCGCCCGCGGAGTTCCGCTGCAACCTCATCGCCGCGAATATCGCCGAGTTCTACGAGGCCTTCGACGTAGACAAAGACTCCGCGATGTACCTGGCCCCAGAAGACCGCGTCACCATCTGGTAAATCAGTTCTTCCCCGAGACGCCTTGTACGTGCCCTGAGCACGCGTAGGCTCGGGGATATGACTGATGCACACGATAAAGATCCGCACCGGCCGCTAGAGCCCGGCCAAGAATGGCACATCGGCGGGCAAGACCGCCAGATGAGCGAGGAAGAACAGCTAGAGCAGCTGGTTTCTTATATTGACGCCCATTATGAGACGCCGGATTTCCGCCCGCCCTGGGCCGGTGGTGGCTCGCCGGAGGCGGACCAGTATTGCGCACTGCTGCCAGACCGCATCACCCACGCCGCCATGATGGTTTTGGGCACCGGCGTTAATCATGCGCTGCCCGGCACGGCGTTTACAGACGGCATTACCGTAGACTCCACCGAGGTCGGCACCATTTTCCGCCCGTCCGAGCCCACCGGCCGGTGGGCGGTATCACTGCATTCCGGTGGCTGGTGGCGCGGCGATGGCAAGGCACTGGAAATGCAGTGGCGCCCCGAGGTCGCCGCCGCCGCGCAGCTTTCCGGCACCACGATCATTGACGTGGATTATCCGCTCGCGCCGGAGCATACGGTTAGAGACATGGTTACAGCGGTCGACCGCGCCATTGATTACGCCCGCGAGAAGGGCGCCTCCCACGTCACCACGTGGGGATATTCTTCCGGAGGTGCGTTAGCAGCACTCGCGCCTGCCGATGCCCTCTTGCTCACCTTCCCCGATTTCGGCGCCCTGGCCAACCTGCCGGAGGATTACCGCGTGGGCTATGAGCTGCCTAAACAATTCCCTGAGACCTTCGTGCAGACCGCGACTGAGGATGAGATAGCCGATCGCGTCCACATCCCCCAAGCTAAAGAGCGCGATTACGTCTCGACCCACCGCGTGTCCACCCCGGCCGTGGCGCGCCAGCGGGTACAGGATGCAGCCGAATTTTTGCGCGGTGAGCTAACGCAATAAAACCGGCTGCGGCTGGCTGCACAGTCAGAGGGTGGTCGCTATTGCTCGCCTTCTGGCCGGATCTTCATCTCGGATTCTTTCCACAGTCCAGAACGAGTAACGTCCTCATAATCGATCTCTGCGTCGGCCGGGGTATTGCCCTGTGAATCGGTACGCAATTCGTACTTTTCAATGGCGCCCCAGTCGCGGGCCCAATCGTTATTGAGGTAGCTCGGGATTTCGTAGGAGTAGTTCACCGCTTCCGCAGTGGACATGGCACCGCCGCCGGAGAAGGATTGGAAATCCGTCAGGGAGGTTTGTGCCGCCGCATCTGGAAGGATGCGATACTCCGGAATCTCGGTTACGCCGGCGTAGTGGTCAAAGGTGCGCTGGCAGGGGAACTGCAGAGCCACAGCCCAGTCCAAGAGCGCGGGCTTTTCCGCAGGGAACTGGTTATTGATGCTGTCTAATTCCGGCACGCGCGGCGGGGTGAAGGCTAGCCAGTCGTCTTCATCGGTGGAATCATCCTCGGCCACTAGGCGCACGACATTGGCTTCTTCCGGCAATTCATCCATGGGCAGGCGCAGGTTGCGCCACTTGGGGGTGGCGCCGACATCGGAAAGCTCTTTTTCTCCCTTATCGGTGACCTTGCCATCCTCATCGATGATGCCGTATTCCAAGGTGAGCTCCATGCCCTCTTGTTCCACATCATTGACATCGTGGTGATAAATCTTGCCCGCGGCACTGACAGCCAGAACCGGGGTATTTTCTGTGGTCTCCGGCAGGTGATACCACTTCGTGGTTACCTGGGACAGCGACTCTTGGCTTTCGGTGTAGGAGCCCAAGACTGGCACGGTGGTGTAATCCAAGTTGAAGGGCAGGTGCATGGTCGAGCCATTGACGCCCTTCGTGCCGCGGACACCGCCTTCAGAAGTATCGGTGCTTTCTGAAGCCTTTTTCCCAGCGCGGCGGGTCTCCTGCGAATCATCAGAAGAATCCCCGCCGGAGTCCTTATCCGTCCCAGCGGTGGCATCGTCTTGGCTGGTGGAGTCGGAATCTTGGGAGCTATCTCCAATGGCACCCACAGAAGCAGAATCCTGATCCTCAGGCTCGATGGATTCGGGGATATTATTTGGCCCGAATCCATTGCTGGTTTCATCCTTATCTACCAAGGAATCGCCTAAGTCACCATCTACTGGGGTGAGGAAGGAGTCATTGGTATTGGTTTCTACCAAGGTTTCATTTGCCAGCGAGCAGGTATCACCGCGCAGGGATGCTAGGTTGCCCTTGCCCACGGAGTAGGAATCCGCCTGGGCGACGGTGGCCTTGGCAAAAGAAGCCATCGAAAAAGCCACCACAATGGCGCAGGCTACCGCGATGGGCGCGGACATGATGCCGGCCGAGCGCGATACCTTCGCGGCAGCTTCTTGCTTGAATTCTTTTTCCGTGCCCTCCTCTTGGGCCTGCAATTTGCGATGGCTGTGGCGCAAGGATTGCGCCACGCCGACCGCGAGGACGACCAAGGAGATGGCGAGTAGGATCGAGTTGGCCTCAATGCCTTTGAACTGCACCGTGCGGTCCCACCATGGGATGCCGAAGGAGGATACGTACCACCAAGCATTCCAACCCGCGAAGGAGATGGCGAGCAAGAAGAGCACCGCGGCGATGCTAAAGGTGCGGGCGCGCGGGGAGCGCAACGCAAACCTGGATAGCACTACGGCAGCCAGCGCAGCGATCACCCCGGCGACACCGGCATAGATACCAAAGTGGTGCGTCCACTTGGTCGGGGTGAACATGAGGAAGAACATCGACAGCGCCACGATGATGAGTAGGCGCTGGGTGGGGCCGACTGCGGCACCAATAACGCGGCGATCCTTGATAAACGCAGCCAGGATGAGCACCAAGCAAAACAGCATGGTGAGTACGGCGAAGCGGCGGGTCAGCGAGCCATCCACGGATTCTTGGAAGAGCGTGGAATAACGGGCGTATTCGGAATACCACGACAGTGACGGGCCGACCTCCGAGCGCACCCGGGTGGATTCGGCAACGCTGGCCAAGGTTTGATCCCCAAAGGCGGCGACGATGATGGCAGTGCCGGAGGCCAAAAATGGGGCAACCAGGCTAAGCCAACCGGTCGCGCCGCCGCCGATGGCGGGCACGCGCGCGGCCATGGCACGGAATAGGTGTGGCAGGCTCACGAGGAATACACCAACCGCAAAAAGGCCAGTGGGGCCGGCGGCGAGCGTAATCGTGGCAGCGATGGTGCCCACGGCGGCCGGCAGCAACCGGTGGGTGGCAATGGCGCGCTCAAAGGATGCCCACGTCACCATCACGCCTAGGGCCACAATCGGCTCTGGGCGGGTGCCGTTGTTATACGGCAGCCAGAAGGCTAGGAACATCAGTGCGGCGGTCCAGTGGCTGACGCGGCGGGCATCAACGATGTCCCCGAAGCGCGGCAGCATTTCCCGCGAAAGGATGAACCAGATAATGAGCCCCGAAATCAGTCCGGGCAGGCGGACGAAGACCGATGCCGTGGAAATCTGCGATAGAAGCGCGACGAGGTCATAGTACGGTGAGCCGAATGGTGCCTCGGGCACGCCGTACCACCGGTAGTAGTTGGCCATGTACGTGGCGTTATCGAAGACGCGGCTCATAGAGAAGATGAACCCATCGTCAGAGGTATTGGCACCGAAGACATACCAGAAACCCAAGACGGCGGCGACGACGCCATCGAGGGGGCGAATCTTCTTCCACGTCTCTGGCATGAAGCGCAGCTTTTGACCATCAAGGCGGTCAATGCGCCACAGGCAGAACAGCGAGACAATCACCATAGCGACGCCGAGCCACATCGCGATGGACTTAATCAGCGAGGGAGAAGAAGTAAACCGCGAGTTGATATCGACGTGGACATTCAGCCCGTCATCGACCAAGCTCTGCACATTGGCATCACCTTTGAGCTCGGTATACACGCCGGTGACCTGTGGGCGCAGGTCATCCTCGGTGGTCTTTTTGTGCTTGCCGATGCTGACGGTGGTGCCGTCACCGGTGGCGGAGATGTGCAGCTGGGCGTCATCGGAAAGCTGCGAAACTTCTTTAGCGCTTAAGGTCAGTAGGACCTCATCGAGCGAGACCACAGACAGGCCGTCATCACCGGAGCGGACAAATAGGCCGCGGTTCGATGCCTTCTTAGACTCGGGTGGGACGGTGCTGTAGACCATGTTTTGGCCATCGCGGAGCTCATCCACCGCGGACATGGGGATAGTGGCCTCCAAGTTTTCCGGCGCCACGGAGATAAGCGGTGCATTGATAGATTGCAGCGAATCATTCTGCGGCCAATCAAAGGAAGACTGGGTTTGGTTCACTGGCAATAGCGGGGTGGCAATAAAACACAGGAAACCAATTAACCCGGCGATGATCGCGGTCCAGCGCAACCCGGCAGGGGCTGTGGCGATACTTAGCCCGGAGGGGCGTGCTTCTTTCGATTTCGTTTTAAGGCTATCTGACACGGCGATTAGTGTACGTCAGTCTGGCCCAAGTTCCCGTGTGCACGCCCCGATAACCCCGGGGAAGTGTGGGTGAACTTACTTGGTTCGCACCGCCGTTACGAATGGACCCGTTTGTTCCAACTCCCAGCCTTCCGCAAAGACCTCGGGGTTGAAGAAGACTGCGCGGTAGCGAATATTTGGCTGGTTAGGATAGATATCCTCAGCCAAGTGCACCTTGAACCCATCATCTTTATTGTCGAGGTCGCCGCGGAAGATGATGGCATCCGGCCCGCGCCACGGTGCGGAATCGAGGGATTTTTGGAACTCTGCAGGAGTAGAGTCCCAAGATTGATCCGCCCAGGCTTCAATCTGGTCATTGCGGTGTTTGAATTCCCCGAGGGGATTTGCATAGTGGCTGGTAAAGGCGTTAAAGCCCCAGTATGGGTAGTAAGCCATGAAGGTTTTTTCATCCGTGAGGACTACCGTTTCGTTGGCCGTATAGCCCTGATCCTGGATGAAGTTGTGGATATCCAGATAATAATGGGCGGAATCGCTGGTAAAGCGATCCGCGCGCTCGCCGTAACCATCGGTATCACTGTAGGCGTGGTCGATGGCATCTTCGTTTGCTTCGGGAATCTGCTGGGCATAATGGACTCCAGCCAAGGCGAGGAAAATGCCAAAAACTGCCGTAATCCGCTTATTGGCCGTGTGGGAGAAACTAGCGGGGTACAGGCGGTGAATACCGGCTGTGCGGACTTCCGCAAGGGCAAGGATGCCCGCCGTCGCGAACAACAGCACCACGATGACCTCAAGGCGGAAGCTCAGTAGGGTGGTGCCGACCAAGGTCATCACCATGGACAGCACCGTCCATACATAAATGCCAATGATGGACAACCCCAGCGCGCGGACTTCCGCGTCTCGCAACCGGGCGATAATAAAGATCAGACCGGCAAGACAGAGGAATCCCACGATGCTCAAGGAAAGGAACGGCACCGGAATTTGCGTGCCTTCTTCCGGCAAGTAGTGCTGCGCGGTGGCTTGCAGGGGTGCGGTCGAATGCAGAACCTGCCAGAGGTATGGGGCCCAAGCGATGGCTGCGATGGCAAGCGATCCCACCGCGATGATGACTAGGCGCATGATGGGTCGCCACGTCCGCTCGCACAGTGCGGTGAAAACGGCGATCAGACTGACCACGGTCAGCGCTGCCGCGCCGGTGAATAAGGTATAGAAGGTAGCGGAGATTCCGAGGTAGATAGCGACCGCGGCGGTAGACAACCACGATCCTTTGAATGCGCGCGCGCTTAACACCGCGATGGCGGGCATACCCATGGCGATGACCGCGGAATAAGGCTCTTCCGCCGCGATGGTCAAGGTAATGGCGGTGGTGGTAAGCGCAATAGCGGTTCCCACCGGCAGGGATTTAGTGAGGTGTTGCCAAATGGGAACGAGGATACAGCCTGCAACCGCGATGGAAATCAGGCCCCAAGGCTGATAAACCTCCCAGCCGGGAATACCCAATATGGAGCCGAGCCGTCCGCCTAGCCAGAACCAGCCCAGCGGGTAAAACGTGGGCATGTCTAGGTAGTTCATGTCCGCATAGCCCATTTGATCTACCGACCGGGTAAGGAACTGGGTGCGGAATGCCTGGTCCACCTGCACGCCATCGAGCCATAAGCGCGAGGCGGACAGCGGCAGGCCCACGGTGGCAAGGATCAATAAGGCGGGGGAGAGATACGTGATGGCGTAGGTCACCCACGTGCGCCAGCGCGGGCGAGAGAAATTCTCCTTGTAGTGGTCATAGAGCCACCACGCGCTAAAGCCACCTGCCAAGGCCAACGTCAAGATCACGCCGACCGTACACAGCGCGCGGGTGACCATGGAGGTATTAAAGGACGGCAGGGAGACGGTTTTGAAGGCATACCAGCCGAAAAGCGTAATTGCCCCGCCTCCCAGCGCTGCGAAAATAATGCCCAGCAGGATGCTGCGGTGCGACATGGCATCGGCGTGGTAGGCGGTGGTGCGTTTCTCCTCGCTCACGGGAACTGCTTGGGAAGGCGTAGCTGGGCTTGTCATGCCCTTTAGTTTCGCATACCTTAATCACTCTTCTGGGATTAGGCGCGGTGTGAGCTGGCTTATTAACTAGCAAAGCGCGCAGGGCCGCGGGCCTTGAGGAGCCCGGCATACCTTGCGCGCAGGAACTGGTTAGAACGGCAGCTTGCGGAAGATGGGCTGCGGAATGAACTTAAATGCCAGCGAGACGTACTTGAACAGCGGGTGGACGTAGATGGACTGTTTGCCATCCAGTACCGCCTGCACGGTGGCCTTGGCCACGTCAGAGACATTAACGGTCAGTGGGGCATCGCCGGCCTCGGCCGACATCTTGGTGCGAACCTGGCCCGGGCGGACGACGAGCACGTTGGCACCGGTGCCGCGGAGTGCTTCATCCAAGTTGATGTAGAAACCATCCACGCCGGCCTTGGAGGCGCCGTAGACAAAGTTGGAGCGGCGCACGCGCATGCCCGCTACAGAGGACATAGCCACGATGGTGCCGTGGCCCTGGTGCTTGAACTTTTCGGCCAACAGCACGCCGAAGGATACGGGCGCGGTGTAGTTGGTCTGGGCAGAAGCCACGGCCTTGTCGTGGTTTTGCCACAGCTCTTCTTGATCCCCTAGGGTGCCAAAGGCCACGATGGCGATATCGACATCGCCGCGCTCCCAGGCCTTCTCGATGACCGCCGGGTGCGAGGCAAAGTCAGTGGCATCAAAGTCCACGACCTCGACATCCGCGCCGCGGGCCTCCAGGTCAGCCTGCGCCTTTTCGATGCGCGGGGACTGGGCGCGGGCAGCCAGGGTGACCTTGGCAGGGCCGCGCTCAAGGAACTCAGCGACGACGCCGAGGCCGATTTCAGAGGTACCGCCCAAAAGCAGGATGTGTTGGGCTTGGCCTACTGCATTAAGCATGGTTTAAAAAGTCTCCTTCATGAGGGTGGTGATGAGTCCAGTGATTAGTGCAGCTCGAGGCGGCGGGACATATCGGAGGCAAAGACCCCGGTGGGGTCGATGTCATTGCGGGTCTTGAGCCAGCCTTCTAGGCCCGGGTACATCTGGTGGAAGTTCTCGGCAGAGGTGCGCGATTCCTTTGCCAGGTACAGGCGGCCGCCAAACTCCATGACGCGGCGATCCAGGTCATCGAGAAGCTCGCCCAAGCCCGGGCGGATGGGGAAGTCCACGCAGACGTTCCAGCCCGGCATCGGGTACGACAGCGGCGCGCGGTTTCCTTCGCCGAAGAGCTTGAATACGTTCAGCGCGGAGTAGTGGCCGGAGCGCTGGATATCGCGGATGATCTCCTTGAACGGCTCCACGGCCTCCGTGGGAACGACGAACTGGTACTGCAGGAAGCCCTTAGAACCGTAGCCGCGGTTCCACTCGCCAATGAGATCAAGCGGCTGGTAGAACTGCGTCAAGTTCTTGACCTGGTTCTTCGCCGGCGCGCCCATGGTGTAGTAGGCCAAGCCCACAGCAGACAGGCTGAGCTTATTCAGCGTCCAAGACGGGAAGATATCCGGCACGGTCATCAGCTGCGGCGCGTTGAACTTGAGCGGATCCTTCGCCAGCTTAGGGGCCAATTCCTCGAGCTGCGCCAAGGTGGCCAGCGAGCCGCGGGAAATGGTGGAGCGGCCTAGCTTTGGCTCTGGGGAGATGACATCGAACCAGGCGGAGGAGTAGGTGTAATTGTGCTCCGAACCATCCGAGTGGAAGGCAATTGTTTCTTCCAGGTTATCGGTGCGATCCGTATCCGCGATGAAGTAGGCGGTCTCCGTCTTGGTCATGCGGATGGTAGCGCGCAGGATGATGCCGGTAAGGCCCATGCCGCCGATGGTGGCCCAGAAGAGCTCACCGCTCGGGTCATCCTCGCTGCCCTCTGGGGTGAGGTGGAGAACGCGGCCATCAGCAACCAGCAGCTCGATGGAAACTACGTGGTTGCCAAAGGAACCGGCGGAGTGGTGGTTCTTGCCGTGGATATCGGGGCCAATGGCGCCGCCGATGGTGACCTGGCGGGTGCCCGGCAGGACCGGAACCCACAGGCCGTAGGGCAGCGCGGCCTTCATGAGTTGGTCAAGGGTGACGCCACCATCGACATCAACAAGCGCGGACTCCGGGTCAATGGAGTGGATCTTGTTCAGCTTTTGCATGTCGATGACCAGGCCGCCGCCATTTTGGGCGGGGTCACCATAGGAGCGTCCCATGCCGCGCGCGATGACGCCGCGGCGCAGGTGGGCGGGCTTGTCCGAGTTATCGTCCGCGACCTGTGCCACTGCATTCTTGATGACGTCCACGTCTTCTGTGGACAGCACATGGGCGGTCGTGGGGGCGGTGCGGCCCCAGCCGTGCAGGGACTTTTCGGTGGTATGTAGTTCCATCTCTTACTCTTTGCTCGACGGATTGTATCGATGTACCAGCCTACCTAGCTCATAGTGCGGTGGCTGGAGTGACGTTCGTGATATTTAAAACAGCTTGGGGCACACAGACTGCCCCGAATGCGGCGCTTTAGAGATCCATGATCTCGCGGATTTCTTCCGGCAGCCCTGCTTGGGACTCAATCGTGGGCCCTTCGTAGGTGCCTAAAATCTCGTACACGCGGCGCCGCGAAGTGGAATCCAAAATCGGCATTTCCTCTGCCATCAGGCGCGTCATAAAGGGGCTAAGCGGCAGATTGGTGTGTTCTGTTGCTTCAAAGTGCCCGTTGCGCTTATCGTCCTCGGCCCGCTCATCCTGAGCGGCTTGCTGGGCGGGGGTCATATGCTCTGTCTTTTCCGAGTACATGCGCAATAGCTTACCGCCGCTTAGAGTGGTCGCTATGACAAACAACCGCGAAGCAGCAGAAGAATCCCGCGATAATTACGCCCTCGATGACACCTTGGCAGGCCGCATCACCCAAGCGGCCGCACAGGGCATCGTCACCTCCTACCCGGACTGGATTAAATCCACAAAGGGCCTTATCACCGCCTACGTTTTGTCCACGATTGGTTTTGGCGCATTGGTGGCCTATACCAATGCCCAGGCCGAAGAGGACGGCGATGAACCGCGCTCACCGCAGGAATTTGCGGATAAGGGCCTGAAGCTCTGGGCCATTTTGGCAGCGGTGCTCATTTTGGTGGGCCTTGCTTTGTGGGCCGATGTAGCCGTATCCCGCAAGGCGGTGTCTTTCCTGCGCAAGCGCGGCGTCAAGCGCCCGTGGACGCTGTTGGGAGCAATCGGAGCAGCAACTACGTTTATCATCAGTGAGCTGGAAGCGCGCGATATAGAAAAACTGGCTTCTTAAAATTTGCGTATGGTGGGGCCTATGAATGCAGGGGTCACCGATATTTCACAGGCACGGGCTCGCCGTGCCGACCCGCTGCTGTCATTAAAGCGGGAACCGCTCACCGTCATCTGCCAAGCCTCCAATATCCGTGCGGATGGGGAAGTCCACCGCCAAATCGGTTTTAGCGATGCGCTTACCTTGCATGAGCTGCAGAAAGTACTGCACATCTGTTTCGGTCTGCCAGATGAAAACTCCCCGTGGCATTTTTACGAGCACAGTGATGCCCACGGCCCGCGCCTTGACCCAGAGCGCCAGGCATCCGAATTCCTCTGGCGCGAGGGCGATCAGATCGATTTTGTGTGGGGCCTCTGGGATTTTGAGCTGGTGGTCGCGGAAATCTATCCCCGCGATAATGGCACCCCCAGCGCGCTGTGCGTGGGCGGCTCGGGCAACCTCTTCGCGCCCTTTGAACTTACTGCGGTGAACCGGGAATTGACCGGTGAAAAAATCACCGATGAAGTTCTGGCACAGGTTAAACCCCAGGTAAGGGCGCTTATCGAGCGCACCAAGCTCTATGACTTTGTTCCGCTCTTACAGGCCATGGACTTAAACCGCGGAAGTGATCTGCCGGCGGCCACGGCTGAGGCGCTGGCTAGCCTGCCGCGTGAAGTCACCAATGAGGGAAAAGATGCCTTTTGGTCCATGGCCTTGGCGCTATCCTGCATGGGCGGTGACGAGCTGACCGATTCCGTGGTGGAAACCACCATGGATGCCTTGGGCTGGGTCAACGATGATGGCAACACCTTGAAAGGTGCGGAGATTCGCGCGCTGTGCGATGCCTCCTTGCACCAGCTATCCCAGATTGGTGCCTACGGCAAGGACGCCGCCGCGCCGGTGTACCGCCTAGACATGTACCGAGCGCTGCTGCGCGGGTAAGCTAACTGCCTGTGACTAATCCACTTGAAGATGCTGCAGAAGTAAAGCGCCCCTCCAGCTCTTTGAAGCAGCAGCTGGTGCGATTTATTGCGGTGGGTGTTTTTGCCGCCGTCATTGACTATGGGTTGACGCTGCTATTGACCCACTTAGGTCTGCACCGCTCTGGGGCGAAGGCGATTGGTTGGGTCTTTGGCACCATCGCTGCCTATCTGGCCAATGCGCGCTGGACCTTTGGCACAAAGGTGTCCGGACGCACGGCCGCAACGGTGGGCGTGTTATACGTATCCACCTTTGCCGTGCAGAATTTCTTGTACTGGGTACTCAATGAGCCGCTGATTTCCCTAGGCTTTGAGGGCGCGGTGAAAGACACCATCGCCTTCGTCATTGCCCAAGGCGTGGCGACGGTGACCAACTTTGCCATCCAGCGGGTCTTTATCTTTAAGGAAAAATAGGCCAGCGGCACGCCTTAGGAGCGATTACCGGGGGCGGCGGAAATCCTCGCGGCGCCCGCGGTTGTGCAGCCTGAGCCACTCCAGGAAGCCGGCCGGATCGTGGCGTTGGACCAAGAAGAACCAGCCAAAGCGAGCAAATTCCTGGGGCAAAAGCTTGCGCATGCCGCGCTGCCACAGCAGGTAGCCGCGGTTGCGGTAGGTAAAAAAGCGCTTGAACTCGCCTTCCGGGTACTGGGTATGCATCTTGCCGCCCAGGATGGGCTTGAACTCATCCGAACCGTCCGGGTGCAGGTAGCTGGTGGTCAAGGCGGTGCCGAAAGACAGCCCGGAATTGACCAGGCGGCGGTGGTATTCCACCTCATCGCCGCGGATGAAGAGGCGATAATCCGGAACGCCAATGGTCTGCATCGCCGCGGCGGAAATCAGAGCGCCATTAAACAAAGAAGCGATGCCGGGCAGGAAGTCTCCCTCGAGTTCCTCCATGCGGCGGCGCCACACCAGCCCTTGGCGCAGCGGGAAGGCCAAGCGGCCGGGATCGTCGATATTGCACACGGCAGGTGAGACCTCGTGCAGGTTATTATTCCCTGCCACGCGGTAGAGCTCTTCTAATACGCCGTAATCGGCGGGGCGGCCATCATCATCGGCGCACCACACGGCGTCGGCGCCGAGTGATAGCGCGGTAAGGAAACCGAGGGCGAATCCGCCCGCACCACCTAGGTTGGTCTTGGACGGCACGTAGACCGCGCGATCGCCTGCCAGGGATTCCACCGCGTCACGGACCGCATCCTCGGCGCCATTATCCACTACGATGACCCACTGCACGGGGTGGGTTTGGTTGACTACCTTTTCGAGCGAGGCACGCAGCAAGTCCGCGCGCTGGTGGGTGACAATGACGGCAGCGGTGGTACCGGTGGAATCAAGGGTGGCAGTCATGCGTTCCATCTTGCCACCGGGGAATGGATCTGCCGCGGATAAACACTCCGCGTGGGCTAAGCTGACTGCCTATGGAAAGCATGTGGCCACCGTTCGGGCCGACGATACGCGCGGGCAATACAACCCACCCTGGCGTGGAGTTGCGCGTAATGCGCGATGAGGATATTGCGGCAATCGCCGGTGTGGCGGCAGAGGATATCTACGGCGCAGACATTCCGGATTACGCCTTTCCGTGGCTCTTTAATCCCAGGATGAATACTCCGTCAGCGGCGGCCCAGTTCCGGTGGAGCAACCGGGCGCAGCTGCGCCCAGAGAAATGGTCCTTGGATTTCATCGTGCGCGACGCAGATTCGGGAGAAATCCTGGGCACCATCGATGCGCGGGCGGAGGACTTTGCTGCAACGCGAGAAATTGCGACGGGCTCCTGGGTCTTTCACCGGTTCCAAGGCCAGGGTGTGGGCACGCTCATCCGGCACGCGGTAGTGGCCTTTGGGCTGGATTACCTAGGCGCGCAGGCGATGACCACGAGCTGGGTGGCACAGAATGAGGCCTCGGCGCGGGTGAGCCAGAAGCTGGGCTACCAGGTGGTTTCTGAAGGAGAAGAAAAGGCGGGGCCGGAGAATAGTCCGCAGCGGCACGTGACTGCGCGCGTGGAGGCCCCCAATTACAAGCGCCCGGATGACCTGCACGTGGAGGTTTCCGGGCTGAGCCAGCAGCTGCTGGGGATGCTGCGCTAGCTTCTACCCAGCCGCCTCTTCGCCCTCAAAGCGCTGGCGCAGATCGCGGACGTATTCGCCTACTTCTGGGCCCTCGTACTGGCCCACGACTTCAGATACCTCGCCCACGGAGCGGATTTCGCCGTGGTCGATCCACAGCGCGGTATTGCACAGCTGCGCCAAAAAGTCGTTGGAGTGGGAGGCAAAGACCAAGATGCCGGAGCGTTTAACCAGCTCTTGCAGGCGCACGCGGGCCTTGGCCATGAAGGCGGCGTCGACGGCGCCGATGCCCTCATCCAGCAGCAGGATTTCCGGCTCGATGGAGGTCACCACGCCGAGCGCCAGGCGCACGCGCATACCGGTGGAGTAGGTGCGCAGGGGCATCGATAAGTAATCGCCCAGCTCGGAGAACTCCGCGATTTCATCCATCTTTTTCTTCATCTGCTTGATGGACTGGCCCAAAAACAGCCCGCGGATGATGATGTTGTCGTAGCCGGATACCTCCGGGTCCATGCCTACGCCCAAGTCAAAGACGGGGGCAACGCGCCCACGGACATCGGCAGTACCGCGTGTGGGCTCGTAGATGCCGGAAAGCAGGCGCAACAGGGTGGACTTGCCGGCGCCATTGTGGCCAACGAGCCCGACGCGATCGCCTTCGCGCAGGTGCAGGTTAATATCCCGCAGCGCCTCAACCACCACGGTGTTGTGGTCATTTTTCCCAATGGCACCGCCCGCGGTAGAAAGCATGGCCTTTTTTAGGGAGCGGGATTTGGCATCAAAGATGGGAAAGTCCACGCACGCGTTATACGTATCGATTGAGACCATCAGTTTTTATCCTTTCAACGAGCCTCATGGTGGGGATGGGAGTAAAGGAAGGGAAGCTATACCCAGTAGCTCACGCGGAAGCGCCACTTGCGCATGACTAGCCCGGCGATGAACAGGCCGATGGCGGTGCAGCCGATGACGATCCACCAGTGGTAGGCGGCAACGGGCTCACCAATCATTGGGGCGCGCACGATTTCCAGGTAGTGATACAGCGGGTTGATTTCCGCGATGCGGGCGCGGTCTGCCACCGCACCGCCTTGGTCCTTGAGCGTATTGGTCATCCAGACAATCGGGGTGACGTAGAACAATAGCTGCGTCAGGGCTTCTAGCAGCGGGGCAACGTCGCGGAAGCGCGTGGCGATGATGCCAAAGAACATGGTGACCCACACACCGTTAATGAGCAGGAGCAGCAGCCCGGGGATAAAGAGGAAGAACTCCCAGCCCAGGTTGCGCGGGAAGATCATGATGAGCAAGAGCCAGATGATGAGGTTATGGCCTAAAAACAGCGTTTGGCGCCACACCAGGCGGTACACGTGCACCGAAAGTGGGGCGGGAAGCTGCTTAATCAGTCCCTCATTTTCAATAAAGACCGTGGCGCCTTCCTTGATGCAGCCCGAGATAAAGGTCCACATAATAAGGCCCACGGTGACGTGGGGAAGGAATTCCGCGACGGGAATCTGGAAAAGCATGGAATACAGCAGGCCCAAGGCAAGCGCCATCACACCGGTGGCGATGGTGATCCAGAACGGACCAAGGACAGAGCGGCGGTAGCGCTGCTTGATATCTTGCAGGCCCAGCTTGAACCACAGCTCACGCTGCTGTGCACCCCGCGTAAGGTCCGCGAAAGCAGCCTTGAGAGTCATGGACTGGGACGCTGGAACGGCCTCGCCTTCTGGCTGGGAGGTCATGCGGGCGATATCAGCGCGCAGTTGATTGTTATCTTGCACGCCCAACACCCTAGCGCGCGTGCTGGGCAAACGGGGAACTACACGCCGCTAGCCTGCGAAAACAGTGATGCCCAGGGAAAATTCAGATTTGGGAAACTGAAGCCAAACGCGTATACAGTAGGGAATCGACGGCCACGTGGTGGCAGTTGTTCAGTGCGATGAAGAAGGGGACCTAATGCCAGCAGCTTCGGCACACTATGACGTCTTTAGTGCGCGAGGTTTGTACACCGGGCTATCTGATGGCTGGACGTACCTCAACGCGCACGCGGTGCCCCAAATTTCGGAGCGTGTGACCTCCGGCGTTGCCCGGTCCTTCAGGATGGCGACGGCTGTAGCGACGCAAGAAGGCCCAGGCGGCGCCCACTCGGCCGCGCCGGAGCCGGGCCGGCTGGCAGGCGATGGCAATTATGCGGCAGCGCGCATGGCAATTGCGGATCTCACCGGTTCCAAGGCGGACCGCGTGGTCCTTGGCCCATCTTTGCCCGTGCTGTACCAATCCTTAGCGCGCTCGGCACGCCCGCTATTGGGCAGCAATTCCTCGGTGGTGCTGTCCAAGCTGGATCCGCCTACGCTGTATTCGGCTTTTTCTGAGGTGCGCGCCGATATTCGCTGGGCACAGCCAGATCTTGGCACCGGCGAATTGCCGGGATTCCAGTTCGCGGAGCTTGTCGATGGCTCTACCAGGCTCGTCTCCTTTTCCGCCGCGCATGAGCTGTTGGGTACGGTATCCCCGGCAGAGGAGATCATTGACACGGTGCGGGGGCGCTCGCGTGCTTGGACGCTTCTCGATGTCTCCGCAATCGCGCCCTACCGCCCCATCCGCTTCGATGAGCTGGGCGCGGATATCGTAGGCATCGACATCGGCCTGCTTGGTGGGCCGCAAATGGCCGCCTTGGTCTTCCGCGATACGCGCATGCTCCGCCGTTTGGATGCCCTAAACCCCATCTATTCCAAGGAAGATGGGCGCAAGCTAGAGACCCCGGTTTCTTCTGGCTTGGCCGGTGGCGTGGGGCCACTGGTAGACCACCTTGCGGCCTTGGCTGGTGGGGATAAGGGGTCGCGCCGGGTGCGGCTTAATAAGTCCATGACTGCCTTGAGCGCCTACCTCGAGGACTTGCGCGCGGATCTGTACTCATTTTTGAGCACGCTTCCCGCCGTACACATCCTGGGTGTTACCGGCGAGGCGGCGGCGGGCGCTTCCGATAATCGCTTGCCGCGCCTTACCTTTGCGGTCCAGGGCGTGCCCGCGGAGACGGTGTACAAGCGCCTCTTTGATAATGGGCTCGTCACCACCCTGGCTCCGCAAACGCCGCTGCTGACGGAAATGGGCGTGGAAGAGATCGGTGGTGCCGTTACCGTGGCATTAGGTCCGTTTAATACCCACCACGATATCGAGCACCTCGTGCGCGTCGTTGCCTCGCTCGCCTAAATTCGCCTAAGCAAGGCGCGCTGGGGAAACTACACCGTGAGGACCAGAGTGCCGGTGACCTCGCCGCTGTCGAGGTCGGTGTGGGCTTGGGCGGCATCGGCAAGCGGGTACGTGCCATGCAGCGCGTGCTTGACGCGTCCATCCTCCAGCATGGGCCACACATTCTTGATGGTGCCGGCGACGATCTCCGCCTTATCGTCCAAGTCACGCGCGCGCAGCGTCGTGCCCTGAATGGTCAGGCGCTTCGGCAGCATGGGGGCCAGGTTGATGTCCGCCTTGGTGCCGCCCTGCATGCCAATGATGATGAGCTTGCCGTCCTTGGCCAGGCACTTCATGTTCTTTTCCAGGTACTTTGCGCCGATGATATCCAGGATGACATCGCAGCTGCCCTTGAGCTCGTTGACGAAGTCCTGCTCTTTGTAGTTGATGAGAATATCCGCGCCGAGCTCGCGGCAGCGCTCCAGCTTTTCCTGCGATCCGGCGGTAACCGCCACCTCAGCGCCCAGCGCCTTTGCTACCTGGATGGCAAAGGTGCCGATGCCACCGCCACCGCCGTGGATGAGCACGCGCTGGCCCTCGTGCAGGCCCGCCTCGATGCCCAGGTTGGACCACACGGTGCAGCCGACCTCAACCACGGCCGCGGTTTCTTCCAAACTAAATCCCTTGGGCAGCGGAAGCAGTTGACCCTGCGGGACGGCGACGTATTCCGCATAGCCGCCGCCTGCAAGCAAACAGCCCACCTCGGTGCCGGTTTCCCAATTCGTATCGCCGGCATCCTCAATCACGCCCGCAGCTTCCAAGCCGATGATTTCCGATGCCCCTGGTGGCGGCGGGTACGCGCCCATCGTCTGCAGAATATCGCCGCGGTTGACTCCCGCGGCTTTTACCTTCACCAGTACCTCGCCGGATCGCAGCTCAGGAACGTCTACGTCCTGCAGCTCTAGCGACCGTGGGGTATCAGGATCGGTCTGAACGATTGCCTTCATCTGTGTAGCACTCATACCGCCAATGTAATGGAGGAGGTGTGGTGTGCGCCACGTCCATTTCCTCGTGGGGCAATGTGATTCGCGCGGGACTGTTTAGTAAGCTAACCAAGTTGCCTCTTCGGCACGATGGAGACGTGGCAGAGCGGCCGAATGCACCGGTCTTGAAAACCGGCGAGGTTTATTCCTCCGCGGGTTCAAATCCCGCCGTCTCCGCAGAGAGCATTCCCCTAGTCCTGACTGACTAGGGGTTTTGTCTTGTCTGTATGGCTCATTTTTGTCTAGAACGCGAAAATCGTGGAACGCTTTTCCTGCTACCCTGATTATCTTTGAAACTAAAATTTATTGCGCGAAAGTTTTAGAAAGAAAGAATATGTAACGCAGATCGTTTAAATCCCAGGACGATTATTTTCTAACAAATCTATAAACCGCCTTCTGAAAAGTTGCACATTACCGCACCTTGCCGCATACAATGATTATTGCGCGCGGAAACGCGTATAAGAGTTTTCCAACCTCGAAAGGAATTCTGAAATGATTCTTGACATCGTATCCAACGTACAGGAAGCAGCACACTCCGCAGTCTCCACCGGCTGGGACGCTCTTGAGCAGGCAAGCCTGTTCTTCCGTCAGGTGCCTTACTTGGTTCCGGACGCTGTTAACGAGTTTACCCGCTCCATCCTCGGCTTCTAAGATTTAAGAACCGAGAGAATGAACCCCGAGACCAAATGGTCTCGGGGTTCATTCATGTGCTGACCCATCTTGATTTCTAGCGATGGTGGAAAACTAATATGCATTAGAAACTTGTGTAGGAACAGAACGGGATTCTGTTGCTGCGGTAGTGGAGCGGTTTGTCTCGCCAGTGTTGACCGGTAGTCAGCCTCTACTTCCTCCACAAAAGTCACTCACAACAAGGCGATAGTTAGGTAGCTTCTGGTTACGGTCAGATTGCTCAATTCTCATTTTTACCTCTATTGCCGCGAACCTAGCCGCCCTAGCACTGTATGCTGCATTTATGCCTAAATCTCTCACCTCTCCTTGCGCGATCCTTGCAGTGACTGCTGTCGTTTTTGTTTCCGGTTGTTCTAATTCCGATGAGTCTAATAATGCCGATAGCAAGCCGAATTTCACCGGATCTAGCGCAACTTCAGATGCCAGCGAAGAAACCGCCCCTTCAGACACGGATGATAAAGGTGCTGGAGACGGGGATTCCGCGAAAGAACTGAGCACCGCGACAGTGACGGAAAAGGCCCAGGAAAAAGCAGGTTCTGGGGAGAATAAGATCATCCCAGTCGAGGATTTGTACTCGCTGTGGGTACCAGCGTTGTGTGACCATGGCGCCGGCACGTTGGTGGATGGGACTTTGCCCGAGCACTTAAAGACTGGATATCCCAATGCTGCCGCCGGGCTAAAGCTCAACAAGGATGGAACCCCTAAGGGTGCTTACGCCGATATCAACGGCGATGGCAAAGACGAAGCTGTCATTACCTATGTCTGCGATCAAGGCGGGGTGGCCTGGCCAGATAATTTGCTCATTTATGACAATGACCTGAATTACATTACCCAGGTAGAAGACTGGACTCGTAATGGAATGGAGCCAGCACGCAGGCATATTAATCAGCTGGAGTGGACTGACAATACCGTGACCGTAACGTGGCGTGCCCATGGGGAGGGCGAATCGGGTGCTGTGGCCACGCAGGAACTGACGGGAAACCTCACCTTGGACGGCGACAACGCGAATCTAGAAATGACGGGGCACCGGAAGACCTCTTAGATCCGTCTGATTTTGCTGCGGTATTTCATACCGGGGGATGACGAGCCTAGTGCGGCGCAGAATTAATCTTGGAAACGTACAGGGCAAGTCAGGTGTGGTTGTGATGCTGGCTTTGTCCCAGAGATAAAAATGCTCGACGAAAGGACATCATGAGTACCTCGGAACTTTATGTAGCAGCAGAATCCACTAACCCTAATGACACGTGGTGGTTCCTTGGGTTCCTTCCCATTATTTTGCTCGTCGCGTTCTTGATTGCGGCGGTCATTTCTATTATCGCTTCTGGGTACACGATTGCGGCCAAGGTGCTCTTTATCGCCGCTACCTTTGCCCTTCCCTTCTTGGGGCCGCTCATCTGGTTCATCTTTGTTCGCGGCAGGGAAGACAAGCAAAGGCGCTAGAAGGGCCATCGCCCGGCTGGTTTAGGATATATTGTGCTGTTCCAACCACGCGTTAATGCCGCCGCGCAGGGAAACAACTTGCTCGTAGCCGCGGCCGCGCAGCGCGTGGACGGCTTGCGCGGAGCGGATGCCGCTGGCGCAGTAGATAATGGCGGCATCGGCCTGGCCGATGTCCGGGTTCTCGCCGGCGAGGATGCGGTCGAGGGGCAGATGCGTTGAATGAGGAATGGTGGCGCGGGCGCGTTCGGCGTCGGTGCGGACATCGATAAGCGGGGCGTGCGCGGGGATCTCGCGGACCTCGGGGGCATCGGCTGGCTGGGTAGGCTGTGCGCCGGTGGGGCGGATGGGGATATACTCCCAGGCCCCGGATAGCGCTTCATAGTAACCGAGCGTCCCGATAAGTGGGGTGCCGACGCCGGTAATGATCTTCAAAGCCTCCAGGGCCATCGCGGATCCTACCGTGCCGACGATGGGGCCCAGGACGCCGGCTTGGGAACACGAGGGAACCTCGCCTGGGGCAGGGGCGGTGGGGAAGACATCCTCGTACACAGGGCCCTTGCCGGACCAAAAGACGCTCATCTGCGCATCAAAGCCCAGGATAGAAGCCCAAATATGAGGAATGCCTAGGCTGTGGGCGGCCCATGAGCACAGGTAACGGGCGTCGAAATTATCCGTCCCATCGAGGATCACGTCGCAGCCGCGCAGCTGCTCGAGGGCGGTGGCGGATTCCAGGCGGCCGTGGCAGATGAGCTCCACCTCAGGGTTGAGGGCCCGCACCGCCGCTGCGGCTGACCCAGTCTTTGCGGTGCCAATGGCGGCGGTGGTGTGAATGACCTGCCGGTGGAGGTTGGAGGGGGAGACGAGGTCGTCATCGAAAAGCGAGATGCTGCCTACCCCGGCCCCTGCAAGGTAGAGCAGCGCCGGTGAGCCAAGCCCGCCCGCGCCGATGACCGCGACGTGGGAGTCAGCCAATTTCTGCTGGCCCTTATCACCCCACAGTGCCTCCTGACGGGCATAGCGGATGCTCATTCGAGGCCCACCCAGTTGACGGAGCCATCGCCGTGGCTTTGTTCTTTCCAAATGGGCACCTCGGCCTTGACGCGATCGGCGCAGGCCTCCGCAGCGCGGAAGGCATCGCCGCGGTGGGCAGAGGCGGCGACGACGGTAAAAGCCAGATCACCCACCTGTAGATCGCCGGTGCGGTGGGCCGACCACAAGCGCACGGGGTGTTGGCCTGCCACTTCATCGACAATCTCGCGCAGCTTTTCTGGGGCGCTGGGGTGTGCGGTATAGGTTAGCTGGGTGACATCGGGCCGGCCGCCATCGTGATCGCGCACGATGCCCTCGAACGTGACCACCGCGCCCATGGCTGGGGTGATGACCTCAGCTTTGGCGGTGGCAAGGAGGGGCTCGAGGGGTTGCTCGGTCAGCATAGCGCCGACAGTAAGCCCAGTTTGCGCGGCGACATAAGAAGGATCAGTGCTCATGTTTTCCTTCTAACATATCGACGATGTGGACGATTAATTCATCTAGCACGGCGCAACCATCTTTGACCCCGCCGGTAGAACCGGGCAAGGTCATGGCAAAGGTGGTGTCATTGACGCCTGCGACCGCGCGCGAGGCCACCGCGGTGGGGATAGTCTCCAGGCCCTTATTCCAAAAGGCCATGGCGATGCCCGGAAGCTCCCGCGTGAGGTGGGGTTGGACGGCATCAACGGTGAGATCATCCGGGGTCAGGCCGGTTCCGCCGGAGGTAAGGATGACCGCAGGCTTTTCGGCGAAGGCCTGATCCACCGCTGCGGCGATATCGGCATCAGACACCACGCGGGCAGCGGGACAGTCGAAGCCCTTGCGGCGCAAGAAATCTACCGCGATGGGGCCCGAGCGATCCTCGTAGACCCCGGCGGCGGCGCGGGTGGAGGCGACTAAAACAATGGCGGTGCGAGCAGAACTCATAGGGGATAGACCTTTACTTCTTCTCCTGCGCTGAGGTTCTTACCGGCAGGAATGCGGATGAGGTGGGTGGCATCGACGGCTTGGGCTAACAGGTGGGAGCTAGCGCCGCCGGTAACGTGGGCCTGCGCATCGGCGTACCCGCGGCGGAATTGATCCTTGTGGGGCAGCCCCTCGATGGCGTGCGCGATTGGCACGCGATATGCCGCGGGCGCCCAGCCCAGGGTAGGGGCAACAAAGAGGCGGAAGCTCACCATGGTGGAAATCGGATTGCCGGGCAAGCAGATGACCGGGGTGCCGTGGAAACTGGCGATGCCCTGCGGTCCGCCGGGCTGCTGATCCACGTGTCCGAACCAGCCGGTGAGCACCTGCCGGATGACCTCGTATTTGCCCGCGGAAATCCCGCCGGAGGTGACGATCGCATCGGGGCGGTAGTCCTGCGTGGCCTCCTCCAGCGCGCGGGTGAGTACCTCTGGATCATCATCGGTGGTGACATAACCGGCGACTTCGATGCCGGCACGTTGGGCCATAGCGGAGATGAGCGGCGCATTGGCATCGGGAATAGCAGCTATACCCGTGCCAATTTCCGCGCCGCCGGTGCACACGAGGATGCGGGCGGGACGATAAACGCTGACCTCCTCAATGCCCTGGGAGGCCAGCGCGGCCAGGCGCACCGGGGTGAGCTTTTGGCCTTTGGCGGCCAGGAGAGCGCCCTGCTCAAGATCCGTACCCGTCCCGCGGATGAATTGGCCCTCTTCAGTGGCGGGGACGGTAATGGTCTCGCCCGGCTGGAGGAACTCCTGCGGCTGGCACTTTTCAATCGGCACGATAGCTGCCGTACCCTCTGGGACCTTAGCCCCAGTCATGATGGGGCAGGCAGCGCGCAAGGGGCCATCCAGCAGCTCGGCGGGATCCGCGCCTGCGGCGATGGTGGGGCCCACCTCGTACGAGCCGGCTGCGGTAGCGGGCAGCGCGTAGCCATCCATCTGGGAATTGCTAAAGCGCGGCGAGGGGAAGGCGGTATAGACATCGGCGGCAAGGACCATCTCCTGTGCCTGCCCTAGGGGCTGGGAGATGGCTTCGCGCGGGCCGAGGGCTGCCGCGACCTCATGTGCGTGGGTTTCGGGAGTGCGCATAGAGCCAAGTTTACCCGCGAGTTCGACACGTTCGAAGCCTGCGGGCATAGTAGGAAGCATGTTGACCGTTCACTATTTCGCCGCCGCCCGTGCCGCGGCTGGCGTAGCTTCGGAGCAGGTAAAAGCGCCCACCACCTTGGGCCAGCTCATAGAACAGCTGGGCAAGGACCACACCGGCACCACCGAAGCCGGCATGAGCATGAAAGAGGTGCTGGGGCGCTGCAACTTTCTTATCGATGGCGCCGGGAACACCCAAGCGGATTCGCCGCTGATGGGCGTGACCCGCGTTGACGTGCTGCCACCTTTCGCTGGGGGATAACCCGTGCCTTTAGACCAGCCGGTGCCTTAGACCGGCTTGCGCAGGGGGCTGGTAAAGAAATTGACCAGGCTGCTGACCAGGGACAAGACGATGGCGCCGAAGATTGCAGAGCCCCAGGAATTGACCACGAGGTGACCAATTCCTAAGTCAAAGGTATTAAGCGTCCACTCCACGATCAGCAGGGCGGCGCCGTTGATGACGAGCGCGAATAGCCCGAGGGTGAGGCAGGTCAGTGGGGCGCCGATAAAACGCAGCACGGGCATGACCACCGCGTTAATGATGATGAAAACAATGGACACGGCAATGAAATTGCCCAGCTTATCCGGGGTGATATAAATCCCGGGAATAATACCCACTACGACCCAGAGCGCAATCGCGATGGCGACCACGTTGAGGGCAAAATTGGTCAACGAGCGCATTTAGCCTCCTACGGTATCGTTCCATGCCTGCAGCAGGGTGTTAGTTTCTTCCTCGGTTGTAATGGTAATGCGTATGCCTTCGCTAAAGGCGCGGACGAGCACGCCGTGTGCGGCCAGGCGCGCGGCCACTTCCTGTGGTGTTCCTAGCTTTTCAATATTCGCTGCTGGCAGCCATACGTGGTTGGCTTCCGAGTGGGGAACGCCCCATTCTGCCAGTTCCTTTTCCACGCGCTGACGCTGGCCACAGGTCTCTTCGGTGCGCTCGCGCAGCGAATCCTGCGCTGCTAGCGCGGCACGGGCACCGGCCTGGGCCACGGCATTGATGGAAAAGGGAATCGCTACCTTATTCAGCGCTGCGATGACGTCTTCTGGGCCATAGGCATAGCCCACGCGCACGCCGGCCAAACCATAGGCCTTGGAGAAGGTCCGCAGGAAAACCACGTTGGGATAAGCGCCAAAAAGTTCGGTGCCCAGCGGGGTATCGGCATTCCGGTTGTATTCGATATAGGCCTCATCGAGGGCAACGAGGACATCGCTTGGCACCGCGTCCATAAATTCGGCGAACTCCGCTTTGGTTACGGTGGTGCCGGAAGGATTATTCGGATTGCAGACGAAAATTAGGCGCGTATCCGCGGTAATCTTCTCCGCCATCGCGGCCAAATCCACACGCTGATCCGCATCGAGCGGAACCGGAATGGGGCGTGCGCCCACCACCTGGGCAAAGATGGGATAAGCCTCGAAAGAACGCCACGGGAAAATCACTTCTTCACCGGGCGCGGTGGTTATCTGCACCAATTGCTGGCACAGCGCGGAAGAACCCGTGCCCACCGCAACCTGGTCAAAGCTCACGCCTAAGTGCTCGGCCAGATCCTCACGCAACTCGGTGGCTGCGATATCCGGGTAGCGATTGGCCTCGGCAGCGGCGCGGGCCATAGCCTCCGCGGCCTCAGGCAGCGGTGGCTGCGTGGCCTCATTAGAAGAGAGCTTGAGGGGCATCATCGTGGCGCGCGCCGGGCACGTAGCCGGGGATGGCGAGTAAGTCGGAGCGAATCATGGCTACTACTCTAGGTCGTCTTTCCTGCGCGCGTGGAAGAAAACCGGGGACAAAACCAGGGGGTTAGTTTGGCCGTGGCGCATGCGGCAGGTATTGTCTTTTACGGTTCTTTCTGAACTTGGAGATGTGCCAGAGCGGCCGAATGGGGCTCCCTGCTAAGGAGTTGACCCTTCTGGGGTCCGGAGGTTCGAATCCTCTCATCTCCGCCACACAAATCCCGGGCAATTGCGCTCGGGATTTCGTTGTTTTGTCGCTTTGACGGACTGTCCACTTAGCGGCTTAAATGAAAAAATATGGTGGCCACCAAACTGGAGCTAGGCCCCTATCCTGCACGCGGGGATACGAGTATTCTCCGCGGGCACTTTTGGAGATCAAGGAGGTTTCTTTAAAAAGGAGAAACTCCAATCGTGGATAATGGAGTTATGGATAAAGCAAAGAAAATAAAAATCGGAGTTTTGCTCGCTTTAGCAGTCGCCTCTTTGGTGGTATTTATTTTGTGGCTGACTGATGTAATAGGCATCGGCTTAGTAACCATCTTCATTGTTGTTCTGACTGCTGCTTCTGTGGGAGTGCGCGTGTGGGCTGAGAATGCAGGGCGTCAGTCGAAATAGGTAGTACACCGCACCCCGTTTACCCCAGGGTGACTGTTACGTGATCACTGGTTCACGATTCTGCCCTGGCGCAGGTGGCGGGGAGTAGGTGTGGTTTCCTTTGCCGATGCGAGGGCTTGACCACTTTAAAGCGCCGGAAAAACCTCGTTGCGCAGTAAGTCAGCGAGCTCGCACTGCGGGTCGGCGGGATCGATCCAAGCGGTTTCGGCGATTTCGGCCGTGGCGTGGGCGATGACGGGGCGCGGGTAGGTAAAGATATGCCCGCGGACGGTGTGGCCTGGTTCATTGGCGGCGGGGGCAGTGAAGGTGCCGAGCTCGGTAAGTTCAGGTAGGCGTACCTGCACGCCGATTTCTTCTTCCGCCTCGCGCGCAGCGGCCTGGACTGGGCTTTCGCCTTCTTCTAGCTTGCCGCCCGGCAGCTGGAACTTTGTGGATGTGGCCTTGCGTACGCCAAGCACATGGCCAAAGGAATTGCGGAAAACGATGGCTGCGACTTCAATCATGGCCCCGATCATAACGAGGCGGCCGCGGCCGGCGGGTAGGGGCGCGGGCTTATCGCGCTAAGGCCGCGCATTGAATATAAGGTAGGAAGGCATGAGCGATTCGAGGTTTCCCCGCTCGGTATTTGGGGTGGGAAGCGACCCTGATCCGCGTTTTACGCTGGCGAATGAGCGCACCTTCCTCGCATGGATTCGCACCTCGCTCGCGCTGATTGCCGGGGGAGTGGCCTTGGAAGCTTTCGATGTGCCGCTGCCGGCGACCCTGCGCACCGTGGTCTCCGCATTCATGCTGGTAGTGGCGATTGTGCTGCCGATAGTCGCGTGGGTGCAATGGAAGCGGGCCGAGCGCGCCTTGCGGCAGCAGCGTCCGTTGCCCTTCAGCATCGCCATCCCAGTGCTTGTGGGCACCATCGTCGTTATCGCGGCTGTCCTGCTGGTAGGCGAGCTACTTGTCTAGCCCGCAGCCACATGGGGAACTCTTTGACCCCGGCTTGCAGCCCGAGCGCACCCGCCTATCGTGGCAGCGCACCATCCTCGCGCTGGCGGTAATCCTCCTGGGGGTTATGCGGGTGGTCAGCGTCAGCGTGTTTCTTCCGTTGCTGGTGCTCGCGGCGGGCGTACTGGTGTTGATCGTGGCGGTGCGGAAGCGGGCATCGCTTGTCGATGCCTCCTTGCGCACCCACCGCCACCTCCCCGGCGCCGCCGTCCTGGCCGGTGGTGCGGGGCTGGTCTCCCTGCTCGCAGCCTTTGCTTTGTGGGGTGTTTTTGCCTAAAGACAAAGTTTTCCGCCGCAGTGCTGTGTGCTGATGGGGGATACGCGTAATCTATGTGAGGCTATATCAATTACTGTGGCCACCGGCGCCGCTGTATGAGGGGCGAGAAGGGCAAGGTGACGGCGATGGCGGATACTACTGAGCAGGCCAGCGATACGGTCGAGGCATGGTTGAAGCAGGATTCTGCCATTGACCCGCAAAAAGCGCCCCGCTTGCAGGCGCTGCTTGATGAGGTGCCGCTGCAGGAGCTCATCGCCATCGTCGAGCGGCAAAATGCCATCCGCGCCGCGCTGGCCCTGCGCTTATTGCCGCGGCGTAAATCCATCGTGGTATTTGATGCCCTGGACGCCAAGCACCAGGCCGATATCATCGATGAGCTGGGCAATGCTGATGTCTATGAGTTCTTCGATGAACTCGAGCCGGAAGACCGCGTGGCCCTTTTGGATGAGCTGCCGGCGGAGATTGCGGATCGGCTGCTGCGCTCGCTTACCAAATCGAAGCGGGATGTCACCGGGGTTGTCCTGGGCTACACCAAGGGCTCTGTGGGCCGCCGCATGTCGCCCGAGGTCCCCGGCATCCATCCAGAAATGAGCGTGGAGGAAGCGCTGCGGACCCTGCGCGCGAAGGCCGATGAGCTAGAAACCATTTATGCGGTGCCCATTACCCGCGCGGACCGCCGCTTGGTGGGTGTGGTGACGCTGCGGGAGATTTTTACCGCGGAGGCCGGCACCACGATTGGGGACATCATGCAAAGCCCCATCTACGCCAATGCCAATGATGATGCGGAAGCCACCGCCAGGTGGTTCTTGCCGCTCGATATTTTGGCATTGCCCATCGTGGATGATTCAGACCGCCTGGTAGGCCTTTTGACCTGGGACGATGCCATTGACATCGTCGAGGCAGAGGATAGCGAGGACTCCGCGCGCGCCGGTGGTACCGAGGCCCTGCAGCAGCCCTACCTGTCCACGCCGCTATTGAAACTGGTGAAGTCCCGCATCGTGTGGCTGCTGGTGCTGGCGGTGTCCGCGCTGCTCACCGTGCGGGTCCTAGACGCCTTCGAGGACACCTTGGCGCAGGCCGTGGTGCTATCCCTGTTTATCCCGCTGCTGACCGGTACCGGCGGTAATACGGGAAATCAGGCGGCAACGACGGTGACCCGTGCGCTGGCGCTTGGCGATGTCCGCGGGCGCGACCTCCTCGCCGTCCTCTGGCGCGAGCTCCGCGTGGGCATGCTGCTTGGCGCCGTATTGGGCTTGGCCGGACTTGGCCTGGCAACGGTGGTCTACGGCGTGGATATTGGCCTAGTCATTGGCTCGACGCTGTTTCTAATCTGTTCCATATCCGCCACGGTGGGCGGGCTGATGCCCATCGTTGCAAAGACCATTGGCGCGGACCCTGCCGTATTTTCCAATCCGTTTATCTCCACGTTCTGCGATGCCACGGGCCTTATCATCTATTTCCTCATCGCCAAGTCGGTGCTCGGCTTATAGGGGCTCCTTACCCATGGAGCCTGATCTGCCGGGCGGGGGTGGCAGATCGGTGGGGAAGATTTCACATTTTGAGTAGCTGCGGTGTGTGAATTTTGAAAGTGGTGGGGGTGAATTCAGTAAAGTTTGTGGTTTCTGATGCAAATGTTTTGTAGGGTCTTAGCATGCTCTGCACGGACTGAATGATGTTCGGGATGCACCAAGGATCCGGCTCGATTGCTGGTAATTGACAGAGCTTTCACACCCCCGCCCTGCTAAAAGTCTCTCTAGCGAAGGAGTTCGCGGCATGACCACCCCGCATACTCACGAATCTACCGCCCAATCAGAGGGCGCTGAGGATCCCGGTGCCCCGCGCAATGAATGGCGCCGCCAGTTCATTGGCCTTTTCATCGGCCTCGCCCTAGCCATCCTTGTATTTTTCATCTTCCCTTCAAATGCCATCGAGACTGTCCAGCAGTCCACCGGTGTGGATGAGGAGGCCGATTACACGCTAAGCGCCATCCGCACCGTTGCGGCGGTGACCATCCTCATGGGTGTGTGGTGGATGACTGAAGCCATCCCGCTGGCGGCCACCGCGCTGATTCCGCTGGTCATCTTCCCGCTCGCAAGCGTGGGCACCATTAAGGAAGTCGGCGCACCGTATGCCTCTGCCACCATTTTCTTGTTCATGGGTGGCTTCCTTATCGCGCTCTCGCTGCAGCGCTGGAACCTGCACCGCCGCCTTGCACTTTATGTGGTAAAGCTCATCGGTACCTCGCCGCGCCGCCTCATTTTGGGCTTCATGCTGGCCACCGGCTTTTTGTCCATGTGGGTATCGAATACCGCAACGGCCGTGGTCATGCTGCCGATTGGTACTTCCGTGCTGGCACTTACCGCAGAGACTGTTGGCGGTTGGGATAAGCAGAAGAAATTCGCCACCGCCCTCATGCTGGGCATCGCGTACTCCGCCTCCATCGGTTCGCTGGGTACCCTGATTGGTACCCCGCCCAACGCCTTCTTGAATGCGTACATGGCCGATACCTGGGACGTTACCCTCGGATTTGGCCGCTGGATGGCCGTCGGCGTGCCGCTGGCGCTAACCTTCCTGCTCATCGCATGGGTGCTGTTGATTACCATCTTCAAGCCGGAAATGACCGAAATTCCCGGCGGCCGCGAGCTCATCAACGATGAAATCAAGGCCCTGGGCCCATGGACCCGCCCGCAGATCATGACCGGCATCATCTTCGTCCTGGCCGCCCTGGCCTGGGTATCCCTGCCCATCGTCCTTGGCGATTTTGATAACTATGACGATGCCATCGTCGGCATCGCCGCAGGTATTCTCTTGTTCATCTTGCCGGCCGATTCGGAGCGCCGCATCCGCCTGCTGGATTGGAAGACCGCCAATGAAATGCCGTGGGACGTCCTCCTCCTCTTCGGCGGTGGCCTCTCCTTGTCCTCGGCCTTCAACTCTTCCGGTTTGTCCCTGTGGATTGGTGAGATGGCCAAGGGGCTCAGCTCCCTGCCCATCGTGCTCATCGTCGCAGCCGTGGCCGCCCTGGTCCTCTTCTTGACGGAGATCACCTCCAATACCGCCACCGCGGCCACCTTCATCCCCATCATGGGTGGTGTCGCCGTGGGCGTGGGCCTGACCACCGAAGGCGATATCAACGTCCTGCTGCTCACCATCCCGGTCGCCTTGGCCGCAACCTGCGCCTTCATGCTGCCGGTGGCAACCCCGCCGAACGCCATCGCTTACGGTTCCGGCTACGTCAAGATTGGCGAGATGATCAAGGGCGGCGTTGGCCTCAACGTCATTGGTATCTTCCTCATCACCCTTACCGTCTTCCTGCTGGCGGTACCGATCTTCGGGCTGGCGGTCTAGGCGCTAAACCCCTCAATAGCCATCCTTTAATGAAAAACGTTACCATTAAAGGATGGCTACACCTGTTACCGTGCTGTCCGGATTTTTAGGCAGCGGAAAAACCACGCTACTTAACCACCTGCTCGCAAACCGGGAGGGGCGCAAGCTGGCGGTCATCGTCAACGATTTTTCTGAGGTCAATATCGATGCCGCCCTCGTCGCTGGCGAAGGCCATCTGGAGCGCGGCGAGAATCGCTTCGTGGAACTGTCGAATGGCTGCATTTGCTGCACCTTGCGCGAAGACCTCATCGAGTCCGTGGACAAGCTGGCGCGCTCCGGCCGCTTTGATCAGATTGTCATCGAATCCACCGGCATTTCCGAACCCATGCCCGTGGCTGCCACCTTTGAGTGGGAATTTGCCGATGGCACCACGCTTGCCGATGCCGCCCCTATCGACACCATGGTCTCCCTCGTCGATGCCTCTGCCTTCTTAAACCAATTGCGCCGCGGCCGCAGCCTCGTCTCCGAAAGCATCGAGGCTACGCCCCAAGATGACCGCACCATTTCCGATCTCTTAGTGGATCAAGTCGAATTCGCCGACCTTATCCTCATTACCAAAACCGATCTTGTCGATGCTGCCGAAACCGAGCGCGTCATCGCCGCAGTCCGCGTCATGAATCCGCGGGCTCGCGTGGTGCCGGTGACCCACGGGGTAATCGAACCGGGGCTAGTTCTCGATGCGCATTTGTTCAATGCCGCAACCGCAGCCGCCTATCACGGCTACGCCGAAGAGCTTGCGAACCCGCATACGCCAGAAACCGAGGAATACGGCATCTCATCAGTCGTCTTTCGTGCCGATCGTCCGTTTAATCGCGAGCGCCTCATCGCCGCCCTCCGGGCAAGCACGGGCCTCGTGCGGTCCAAAGGGTACTGCTGGATCGATACCGACCTGCGCGTGGCCCACGCCTGGCAGCAGGCCGGACCCAACCTGCAGATCATGCCCGCCTCTTTATGGGCCGCCAATGGCGTAACCCCCGGCACGGAGCTCGTGCTCATCGGCATCGACTTCGATCACGAATCCACCCTGCAAGCCTTTCAAGACGCCCTGCTTTCCGATGCCGAAGCCTCCGCCCTCGTATAGCCTTCCTGCCCTCCACACCGAGCTAAAGCGTGAACGGTGGGTGAACAATACGCCCCTGGCTATCCCGCCGAACACGGCTCTGTACAGGCGATTTGTTAGTTTTCGGGTCCGTGGGTATAGTAAATTCTCGTTGCACAGCAGAGCATACGCACTGCTTCACAACGGACTGCGCCCGTAGCTCAACGGATAGAGCATCTGACTACGGATCAGAAGGTTGGGGGTTCGAATCCCTCCGGGCGCACAAAATTTCGAATCTCGAGACATCGTTCCCAAGGCGGTGCCTCGAGATTTTTTATTTCCAGGTTTATTTTCGGGGGTGGGCGAGGCATGTAGCCTAAGCGGCAAAAGGCCCGAGCTTCGATGTGTCCATTATCCGAGCCTAGACCTGAACTGCCAATAACGTAATGTGCGCCAGAATCTAGATAATGACAATCATTACCACGAAAGTCAATTTATGTTACTTTAAGTAAGTTATCGCGTACAGAAAGGGTAGTTGTGGACAAAACTTTATATACTGCCGCTTCTCTTCTGTCTTCTCTGCTGCTACTTCCTGCCTTGTCCGGAATGGCTCAAGCGGAAACAGTATAGGGGGTACAAGAAGGGGCCAAAACTGTCTTTGGTGGGAACTGCCAAAACAGGGACGAAAACGGGATCCATGTGGCGCGCAAAGGTAAAACTCACAATGATTGTTCCTTCGGTCATGCGCACGATGACGGATTTCAAAATTTTGACGTTAAGGGCAATGCCGAATGTGCACGTCTACTTGTAATGGGAGAATATAAAGGAGAACAGTGTCACGTAATTCATCCTTAGAGGTTCTGCTAAAGATTACGATTTGTGTATCACTGTTGCTCTGTCTCGGTTATGCTATCGGCGGGTTGAATGCGATATATGTTGCTAAGACCTTGGCTGAGACGGATTCTACCTCATCGTCAGACATCTTCTGCAGGCTAGAAAACGGCTTATTTTATTTTAGGGTTGCCGGAGTTTTAGCGGTTATTTTCCTTGCGGGAACTTACGCAGTCTGGCGCAAGGCCAATAACCTCCGTAAGGGAGAGTAATCCGGTTAGTGGCTTTTCGGCTCGGTTGTTTATTGGAGGCCCGGTTTTCGCGGTCTTTATCTTCCAAACCTCAAGCTCCTCTCCCAGTAGGTTGCGTCCGGTAGCGTGGTGTCTCCACTTTCTGAGGGTCAGGCCCTACCACGGGTTACAGATACTCCACACTAGTGGATGGAACCTCGGTTGACTTAGAAGGGAGAAACGAAGAGTGGCTCAACTTCGTGTTCATTTGCCAGACAGTTTGTGCGCTTTTCATAGGTGCCAGGAAGCGTCCTGGCAGGAAAGAAATTATCAGGGTATAAGTATGGAGGGGCAATCGATTAGCTATAGCAAAATAGCAGGTAGGTGCGGGTTTCTGGGGTGAATTAATTGCGCGTAGTCGCCAGTGATGCGAGCTACGGCGGGCTCCTCCGGAGCGCGTTGAGGCCGGGAGATTGGGTGCGATCCTGCGTGGTTCGCAGGAAAGTGGGCCCGTGGGATTGACCAGGCCAATGATGGCATTTATAAGGTACAGAACATGTAAAGTGTTGATACAGCAACCTCCCAGACTTCCGTTGTAGAAAAAGAGAGTCGTTAAAAACATGGGCCGTGGTGGAGACCGCTGCGTCCCATCACATCGTGAAGGAGAGTGCTAGGTGAGTACATCATCGCGCATCGTCGGGCTGGATTTGGCTCGTTCACTTGCCATTATTGGCATGATTATTTTGCACATGGCCTCGTTGGTATGGAGTACCAAGGTCATATTGTCGGGCCTTCCGGCCGCCCTATTTGCCATCGTCGCCGGCGTGACGATGATGCTCATTAGCAAGAACTATTCCGTACAGACGCTGCTGCGCCTGATTGCCCGTGGCGCCATCATTACGCTTATCGGACTGGCACTGCTCCCGGTTGGCGGGCAGATTCAGGTCGTGCTCGTTGCTATGGGTATCACCATGATGGTGGTCTCCTGGGTGCCACCGCTGAACATGTGGTGGAAGCTGGCCCTGTTCTTCGTCGCCGCCATCGCCTCAACCGTGCACTACGCGCCGTTTACCCTGCCGCAGGTCTATCCGCTGCTGGCATGGATCGCGTATTTCATCGCCGGCATGCTGCTCTTTGAGGTCTACATCCGCCCAGGTAGCTTCCGCACGGCGCTGCAGTGGATTGTTACCGCAGTCAGCGCGGTGATTGCCGCGGTTGGCACCTACTTCCGCTTCGAGCCGGATATTCCCAGCTGGCTGCGCTTTACCGGCCACACCGGCGTAGCGGGCGAAATCCTGCTCTCCGTTGCAGTGGCAGCAGTGGTGCTGCACCTGTGCCTGCTCATCGGCAGCGCGGTACCCAAGCTCGTCTACCCCTTGGCCGCAATGGGCACGATGTCCCTGACCGTTTATGTCTTGCACGTGCTCTCCGCCTATTACTGGCAAAGCAACATCTCACTGCACAACACCGCGTGGGCATGGGCATTTATTGGCCTATTCCTCGTGCTCGCCACCATCTGGCGGAAATTCCTGGGCCAAGGCCCCCTCGAAAAGGCCGTCTCCTCCGCCGTTAAACTCGCCGTTCCTGCTGGAAAGAAGGACTAACATGTCGCGTAAATTTGCTACCGCTTTGACCACCGCCGGCATCATCGGGATGTTGGCGGCCCCCGCCAGCGCCCTTGAGCACGGCGAACCCGCCCCCGATAACGCCGAGTCCCGGACCGTCGCCGCGCTCAAGATGGGCCGGATAGGCAACTTCGGCGACTGCACCGGCACGCTGGTGGATAAGCAGTGGGTGCTTACCGCCCGCCACTGCCTGCAATCCGTCAATAATGAAGGCACCCAGGCCCGCCTGGGAGACAAGGTCTATGACGCGGATTCGTGGGCGCTATCCCCGCTTTCCGATGCCGGACTGCTCCACCTCACCGAGCCCGTAACCGATATCAAACCGGCCAAGATCTCCACCGATATTCCCGAGACCGGCGACCTTGGCACCCTATATGGCTGGAGCAGCAGCTCCTCCATGGCGCGCAAGGGCCAGCTGCCGATGACAGAGATGAAGGTCTCCGAAATCCTGGGCGGCGGGCCAAGCGATGACGCCGCACAGAAGCCAGGCGCCGGCAAGGAAGCCCCGGAAGGCTACGAGTCCGTGCCAGCTGAGGAAGCCATGCCCGGTCTCAAGATGCCGGGCGGCTCCAAGCCGGATGCCGGCATGAAGGTCCCTGAAGGCTACGAATCCGTGCCCGCCGAAGAGGCCATGCCCGGCTTCAAGATGCCGGGATCTGGTTCGGGATCGGATAAGCCCAAGGTGGTCTCGCCGGGTGGCACCAAGCCGGGCGCCGAGCAGCCGCAGATTGTCAAGCCTGACGGCAACGGTGGGGAAGTAATGCAGCCTGGCCAAGGCGGCATGGCCCCGATGATCAGCAGCCCGATCCTCGATGTCCACTCCACCGGTAATGCCGGCATGCAGGGTGGCGATTCCGGCGGACCGTTCTTCGTGGGCGGAAAGCTTGCGGGCCTAGCTACCGCGGGTACTTCCAATGCGGACCCGGATTTGCCCTCCCCAAGCGCGGCTATCACCACGCTCGCCGGCACTAAGGACTGGGTAGACGGCGTGATCAGCGGCAAGGATAAGGACGCCATCTTGACCGCGGAGACCACGCCTACCCCGCAGGCAACGCCGCAGACCAGCGGCGACCGCCCGTGGATCTACTTCACGGTAGCGGCCATTGGCCTTATCGGTGCCGCGGCGGCTGCGCGCACCTTCGCTACCGGTGCTGGCAACGGTGCCGCCCGCACGTCGCGCCGCTAAAAAATCTCGATGCGCCCGCCCAAGGATTCGGTCTGGCGCAGCTGCGCCACCCACTTCGGGCCACCGGGGTGCAGGCGCAGCACCGGGCGGGAGGAAATCTTGACCGGGGAGACCGATTCCTTGCGCGCGCCCGACCTGGCTTCGATGCGGGTGCGGGCGCGGTAGCCGGCATCGGCAAGCTCGGCGATGGAAGGCTCGGGGGCGGCGAGCTTCTCCCGGGCATCGTGAAGCAACTCCAGCGCCTCATCCAAGGCCTCTACCAGGGCCGGGGCATTGGTCTCGCACATCTGCCGCACGAGATCCGGGCGGGTTCCGGCCACCCGGGTCGCATCCTTGAAGGAACCGGCGGCTAGAGACTGCGCCAAAATGCCGCCATTATCGCCCACCGTGGCGAGAGTCTCCGCAAAAATATGCGGCAGGTGGGAAATGCGAGCGACCGCCGCATCGTGGTTGGCCACACGGATGGGCACGGCCTCTGCATGCACCATCTGGGTCATGCGCACGACGTCCGTAAAAGTCTCAATCCATTTCTTAGGAATCTTTTCCCCGCGCGCCTCATACTCAGCGGCGTAATCGTAGGTAATTCCCCACGCGGCGCGGCGGAAAAGCCCCGTCTGGGAGTGATCCCATCCCGATTTCGAGGTACCCGCCATCGGGTGCCCGCCTACGTAGCGATCCTCCATGCCGCGGTCACAGACCTGCTGGCGCACGGGAGTCTTTACGGAGACCACGTCAGTGATGCCGCAGCTAGGGGCGTGTTCCTGAATAGCATCCAAGACGCTACCCACCGCGGTCATGGGAACGGCTATCACGATGAGCGCCTCTTCAACCTCGGCGCGGTTAAGCACCGCCGGCAAGTCATCATTGACGTCAAAGCCCTGCTTGACTGCGGTGCGAGCGGCGGACGTCGAGTGGTTGTATCCAAATACGTCGTGGTTATAGCCCGCGAGATCGCGCAGCAAGGAACCACCGATGAGGCCGAGGCCGATAATGCAGATGGGGCGTTGAACATCTTGAGAACTCACGGTGACAATTGTGGCACAACACGACTAATCTCACGAGGTATGAGCAACGAAAATTACTCTTTCGCGGTTACCGTCGCCCGCAACGAGGGACAATGGGTCGTGCGCAGCTTCGATGATGACTTTGAGGACCCGCAAACCTCCATCACCGCGGTGCGCTCCCTGCGCTCTGAAGGCGCAGCTTTCGCCCTTCTCTGCGTAGAGGACGCCTACTTCATTGCCGTGCGGCCCGTGCCCGGCGGGGTGAAAATGCTAATTTCAGACGCCACCTATGGCGTTGATGATGACTTTGCCGCGGATTTCATGGAACTCAATGACTACGAGATTCCAGACGTGGACCCGGAAGAGGCTGACCCCTACGGTGAGGGCGACTTCGATATTTTCGCTGACCTGGGCCTATCCGAAGATCAGGTGGGCTACATCATCGATGATGAGGACGATTGGCCCTCCGATATGCTCCTGCGCATCGCCGGCGACCTGGGCTTTGGGGATGAGCTAGAAGACGTCATTGATAACGCCTAAGCCCCTGCAGCGCGCGCAGAAACGCATGCAGCGCGCCCTCGCGGTGGCGCGCCAGACCCCCGCCGGGGATGTGCCGGTTGGGGCGGTGCTTTATGATGCCGCCGGTCGCGAGCTCGCCACCGGTGTCAACCGCCGCGAGCAATTGCGCGATCCCACCGCCCACGCCGAGGTCGAGGCCATCCGCCAGGCGGTGCGCATCCACGGCGATGGCTGGCGCCTGACCGGCTGCGAGCTCGTGGTCACCTTAGAGCCCTGCGCCATGTGCGCCGGCGCCCTGCAATCCGCCCGGGTGAGCTCGCTGGTTTTTGGCGCCTTTGAACCGAAGACGGGTGCGTGCGGCTCGCTTATCGATGTCCTGCGCGCCCCCACCGCGCCCTTTACCCCTCAGGTCCGCGGTGGCGTCCTCGAAAAAGACTGCGTGGCGTTGCTGGAAAAATTTTTCACCACACTGCGCGAAAAGTGAGTATAGTTGCAGTCACACAGTATCCGACTCATTTAAGGAGAGAGAAAATGGGCGATTTGGAAAACAAGAAGGACGACCTCGCAGGCAAGGCAAAGGAAGCTTTCGGCGAGGCAACCGGTAACGAAGACGTAGCCAACGAAGGCAAGGCCGACCAGGTCGCCTCCGAGGCTAAGGACAAGCTGTCCGATGCTGCTGACAGCATCAAGGACAAGGCCAACGACATCATCGGTGGCCTGAAGAAGGACTAATTTTATAGTCCCTTCATAGCGAAATCGCTGCGCTGGCTTAATGCTGGCGCGGCGATTTTGTTGCATCGGGGGTCCTCCCGTAATCTGGAACGCGGTGGCGTGTCCGAGCGGCCGAAGGTGATCGCCTCGAAAGCGATTGTTGGGTAACCCCCAACCGCGGGTTCAAATCCCGCCGCCACCGCGCAAGGCCCCGACCTGTTAATGCAGGTCGGGGCCTATTTTTGTTTTCTCCAACGGGGTGGCTTTGGGCTTTGGGTTGGCTTAAGCGTCGTGCTTTGCGCGCGCAGCCCGCGTGCGGCGGCGCTGTAGGGTGGGGAGGAACCACGTCACGACGGCAGCGATGACGGCCATGGCGCCCGCGCTCCACGCGAGGTATTTCACGGGGGTGAACCACCACGCCAGGGCAGCGATTACTGCGATGACGATCCATACGGCGGGCACGAGGAGGCTGGGTTGTTCGGCCCACGGTTCCCGGGGGAATCGGCTGCGCGCCTCCGCACGGATGCGGCGCGGCGTTTTACGTGCAAGTGCCAAGGAACAGGCGACCACAAAGGCCAAGCCAATACCGGCAATGAGCAGGCTGCCGCTTACGCCGCCGAACATAAATACGCCGACGGAAAGCGCTAAGGATAAGCGTTCACCGATCGTGAGTGGGAAGTTCTGTGTGGGATCGACATCTGGATAGATGCTGTTGAAGATGTCTTTACGGGGGTCGTTGTGCATTTTTGTTTCTTATAGGGGGGTGGTTTATTGACAATCAATAGAAGTTAGGTCAGGATACACTTACTTCAATTAGGCAAGCTTAGCCTATATCATTTTTAGGCACGAAAACAAGGTTCTCAACATGATTGGAAAACTGTGGAAGTCGGCGTTCGGCATCATCGTCGCTGCTTTCCTCGTCGCGGCATTCGCCCCACTTTTGTCTTCTGCCCCGGTTGCCCACGCAGATGAATCCTGCACATGGAAATGGGGCATCAAGCAGTCATTCCGCAGCTACGTCAAAGGCAATATCGCCCACGGTGGATGGGGTGCCAACGGCATTGGCTTCACGGGCGACGAACGAGGCGATGGTGCGTTCGTCTTTACTCCAGGAAAGCCCGATGCGTCTGGTGGGAACGTTACGATTCCGTTCAATGGAACGCTGAGCTTTACCGGCCACGATGGAGTCTTGGACATGACGATGTCGGACTTCAAGGTCAAGGCCTCTGGAAAGCAGGCGCAGATTTCCGTGGACTACGTCTCCTATGAGATGAACCGCCAAGAACTCAGCCGCGGTAAAAAGATCCAAGGCAATGATGAGGTAATCGCCACCATTAATCTGGCCAACCCCGTCAAAGATGGTGCCGGGAAGGTTGATTTGTCTGGATCTACCGCTCTAACCTCTGGCGGGGCCAAGCTATTTACCGGCTTCTACCAGCCGGGCGAAGCCTTAGATCCGTCCTCTGGCAGCATTGCGCTTGATGGCTCGTGTTCCGGATCTGGCTCCGGTTCCGGTGAGAAGCGTCCCTTGACGTCCATTACGGGTTCCTTCACGGGCTTTAATAAGGAAGCCATGGACACCCTGTCTGAAACCAATGACACGATGAACGGGATTACCACGTTCATGGGCAATACCCAGGCGTTCCTGGATGAGTTGGAGTCTTTCAACAATCGGGGGAGATCGAACTCGAATTCGGATGGTTCTGCTTCGGGTACGTCGAACTCCACTGGAGGAAACTCGGCTTCTACTAACTCTGCAGCGGGAAATTCATCACCGAGCAACTCTGGTTCGGGCGGAGGCGGCGGTGCCTCAGGAACTGGCAAAGCAGCGGGATCTGGTCCTGCGCACTCTGGAACTGCGAACTCCGGTGCCCCGGGCTCAGGTAATTCAGGTGCGGAAGCATCTGGCGGGGGCGATGCCGTCTGTGAGGCCACTGGGGTTACGCAAGCCACTGCTCAGTGGGGGTTAAAGAAATCCTTCCAGTCCTATATCACCGGATCCATTGCCCAAGGCCGATGGGATCTCTCTGGTGTTGGCTATGACAATGGACGTTTCCAATTCACGGGTAACTCCGGTGCCGTAAAAGATGGCGCGGGCTCCGTGCAATATGGCGGAAGCATGCAGTTCACCGGGCACCACGGCAAGCTGGATCTCAACATCGCCAATCTGGAAATCACCTTCAACGGCAATTCTGGCGAGCTTATCGCTGACGTGCGCTCTTCCAATATGGAAGGCAAGAAGAAAGACTTTGGGCGCACTGTTATTGGCACCTTGAGTTTTAATTCCCTCGACGTCGGCACGGACGAAGTGTTCGGTGAAGCTGCGGTATCGCTTTCTGAAGCCGGTGCCCAGGCACTCGCTGAGTTCTATGAACCAGGCACCCAGTTGGATCCGCTGAGCTTCCACGCCACCTTGGGCGGAAGCGCTGATTGCGGCGCCGTATCCGGTGGCGGCAGTTCTAGCTCCGGTTCCGGATCCGACGGATCAGGCGCGGGCGGAAACGGAAAGGGCAGCTCTGGTTCCAAAGGCGGCGCGCATGCCGCAGCCGGGGACTCAGCGCTAGCCGGTGACTCGGGGCAGGGATACGAGGACGGACCGAACAAATTCAAGGTCAAGTCCGCGACGTCTCCCGGCGGGGGCCTAGATAACCCGACCACCTATCTACTGCTCTTCATCGTCGGATTGATCATCGCCGGAGGCTCCACCAGCCGGCTTGTCATGAACAACTCTTAGAAAGATTGCCGTGAAACTCGTTCTTCGTTTCCTCGTGCCATTCCTGTGCATCTTCAGCCTTACCGCGTGCGGTGTGCAGGGAAGCTATACCGATCAGCTACCGGATCCCGCCGATCTCTCGGACCCCAGATCCTTTGAAGGTGTCAGCGATGTCAAGGATTTTGACGATATCGAGTCGGTTACTGATAAGGCAGAGCCGGCGCTTCCGGTGGAGCTTACCGATGCCGATGGTAATGACGTCACTGTCACCGATGCCTCCCGCATCCTCGCGTTGGATATCTATGGCACCTATACCAAGACTCTTAGCGGCTTGGGGCTTGCGGATAATATCGTCGGCCGCACAGTTTCTTCTACCGAGCCCAACTTGGCGGATCTCCCGGTGGTGACCGAAGGCGGCCACAATATCAACGTGGAGGCGGTGCTGGAGCTGCAGCCGACGCTCGTCATTGTGGATCACTCCATTGGCCCGCGCGATGCCATCGATCAAATCCGCGCGGCGGGTGTCACCACCGTGGTGATGGAACCTGAGCGCACCATCGGTTCGGTGGGCGAGGACATCACCACGCTTGGCGATGCCCTCGGCTTGCCCGACGAAGCACGCGAGCTAGCCGAACGATCTACCAAGGAAATCGACGAGGCAAAGGACGCCATCAAAGAGTTGGTTCCCGATGATCCGATGCGCATGGCGTTTCTCTATGCGCGCGGAAACGGCGGCGTCTTCTTCATCATGGGTGACGGTACCGGTGCGCAAGACCTGATAGAAGGCATCGGCGGCGTGGATCTGGCTGCAGAAAACAACCTTTCCCATGCAGAACCTGCTAATGCTGAGGCGCTGGCGCGCATCAATCCAGAGGTGATCATCATGATGACTAATGGCCTGGAATCCACCGGCGGCATTGACGGCTTGCTGGAGCGGCCCGGCGTTGCTCAGACCACCGCCGGCCAGAAGAAGCGCATCGTGACCATCCCGGACGGCCAATCGTTGGCATTTGGTCCCATGACAGGACAAACGCTGGTGAAGCTGGCAAAGGCTGTGTATGACCCGGACAATGAGTAAGGGCACGGACACCTTCGCGCGTCGACGCACGCAGCGCACTTGGGTATTCGCACTTCTGGGGATCCTCACCGTGCTCGCGGCGCTCATCTCCGTCGTGCTGGGGCAGTACTATGTACCGCTCTCTGATCTCTTTCCCATTTTGGCAGCTGGGCACGCGGAGGATTCCTTGACCGCAAGCGTGGTGTGGGACATTCGCCTACCGCGTTTGGTCTTGGGGCTCGTGGTGGGTGCGGCCTTGGGCGTGGCCGGCACGCTGATGCAGGCGGTGTTCGCCAACCCTTTGGCAGAACCATCCATTATCGGTGTTACCTCTGGTGCGGGCGTTGGTGCGGCCGTGGTCATCGTCTTTAATATCGAACTCTTCGGTACCTTTACCGTTCCCGCCGCAGCTTTCCTTACCGCGCTGCTGGTTACCTTCATTATCTATCAGCTTGCGCGCCACAACGGACGGGTTGCCGTGGTGCACCTGATTCTCACCGGCATCGCCATCAATGCGGTATGCAACGCCATCATCTCTTTCATGGTGTACTTGGCGCCGACCGCCAACCGCGAAGCGATCATTTTCTGGCAGATGGGCTCCCTCAACGGCTCGCAGTGGAAACACGTCTGGGCGGTACTGCCCATCGTGGTGGTTGGCCTCGCAGTGGCATTGCGCCTAGGCAAGCAGTTGGACGTCCTCGCGCTCGGCGAGCGCGCCGCCGCACATACCGGCGTGAACGTGCCGCGGCTGCGCATCGTGGCGATCGTGGCATCGGCAGTGCTGACCGCCGCGGCCGTTTCCTTCGCCGGCCTCATTGGCTTTGTGGGACTTATCGTTCCCCACCTGCTGCGCAGCATCGTCGGACCAGAAAACCGTATCCTGTTGCCGGCTTCCGCCCTTGGCGGCGCTGTACTCATAGGTTTCGCCGACGTGGCAGCGCGCACGATGATTCCTTTTGCGGATCTTCCCATCGGCATTTTCACCGCCCTGGTGGGTGGGCCAACGTTCTTCATCTTGCTGCGCCGCATGATGCGCAAAGGGGTGCACTGATGATAAACGCTAAAGACTTAACCGTTCGCGCGGGGGAGCACACCCTCGTGGACCAGGTGTCCTTCACCGCTCAAGCGGGCGAAGTTACAGGACTTATCGGTCCGAACGGCGCCGGCAAATCCACCGTCCTAGCTGCCGTGGCTGGGGACATCGACTATTCCGGTGAGATCACCGTGGGTGGGTTATCGCCCAAGGCGCCAGCGCGAGAGCTCGCGCGCACGCGTGCGGTGATGCTCCAAGACGTCTCGGTGTCCTTCGAATTCCTTGTCCGCGATGTCGTTGCGATGGGGCGCCGCCCGTGGGAAGGAACTGCCTACGCAGACCTCGACGATGACTTTATTGACGCTGCCCTCGATGCCGCCGGCGTCGCGCACCTAGCGGGCCGAGACATCAGCACGTTGTCTGGTGGTGAGCGCGCCCGCGCGGCCTTCGCACGGGTGCTTGCTCAAAACACCCCGATTATCTTGCTCGATGAGCCAACGGCCGCGCTGGATATCCGGCACCAAGAACAACTGCTGGGCTCAGTGAAAGCCCTTGCTCGCGAGGCAGGCGTCGCCGTCCTCGTGGTGCTGCACGACCTCAACGCGGCAGCAGCATATTGCGATCATCTCGTATGTCTGTCGTGCGGGGGAGTAGCAGCCCAAGGGCGCGTAGATGAGGTCTTTACCAGGCCCACATTGTCTCAAGTGTATGGCTGGCCGATATCCGTCGATGGGCTGCAGGTACATCCACAGCGTGCCACGCCCACCATTAACCCACTCTTCTCGCATAAATTGGAGGATTTCCATGTTTAAGAAAGTAGTGGTCACCGCTCTCGCGGCGACCGTGCTCACCGTGCCACACGCTTCAGCGGAAGAAACCTGCACCATCGAATTCGGGTCCTTGAACTGGGGTATTAAGCACTCGTGGCGGTCCTACCTCAAAACCGGTTTCGCTGCTGGTGATTGGTCCACTAGCGGCCCAGTGACGCAAACCGGTGATCCTAAGGGGAAGGATTTCTCTTTCGGCTTCGAGGTCGATCCTGAAACCTCTACGGTAACGGTAGATGAGGAGGGCAATGTGGTGTCGTCCAATATCGAGAGCAAAGACTCTTCGATAACGTTCACCGGTCACCACGGAGCTCTACATTCCACGGTTGTGGCACCTTTCATCAAGACCTCCGGTAATGAAGCCCAGCTCGGTTCCGGCTACGAGGTCTATCACGTAGAGGGTAAGAATATGCTTCAATACACCGTGGACGACCACATCGACGCTAATAAGCGCACTGGGGATGGGATCTTTGGCCACGGCACGGCGCGATGGACCAAGGAGGGAGACACGCTGACCCTTTCCGCCAGCGATGTGCGGTACAAGGAGCAGCAGGGGACAAAAGATGGAAAAATCGAGAGCGTAGACCAACTTTTCATGGGCATGTATAGCTCAGAGAACAAGCCTGAGCTTGATGATGCCCACCTAACCCTCAAGGTTTCTCCTGGTTGTGGCCAAAAGAAGGGAGAAATGCCGCAGAACGAACCTGCTCCGCAGCCGCCGGTAGCTGCGCCGGAAAAGGAAGAGCAGCCACAAAGTCAGCCACCGAAGGACAATCCAGCTCCGCAGCCACCAGCGACCTCACAGACCCCGGCACCGCCGAAGAAGCCGGAGACTCCGAAGAGCCCTGAGACTTCGGAGTCTAAGAAGCTGGGAACTGATAAGCCAGAGAAGGACACTCCCACCGGTTCTAGCTTCGCTAAGGTGTGGAACTACATCTTGGGCGTGGCAACCATTGGCAGCATGTTCGCCATCCTTGGGCAGGCGTTTATAAAGTCGGGCGCCCTTGAGAGCGTGCGTGCTCTACTCCACCGATAACAAGCTGCTGATCCGATAATAGGGGGTCAGCGGCGCGGGCGGTGTCGGCAGCCGCATCCCGAAGCCGCGCGCACCGCAGGCGGTGGGGTAGGGAGTTAGTTCTTTTGGTTGATTTCTTCCCACAAACCTTGTAAATAAGGATTGCCTAACCTTAAATTTATATTGAGACATTAGGTAATCATTACTTTGGAGGAAGTCAGTGACTGTGACGCTTAAGAAACCGTTATCCGTCGCATTGCGCGAGGAGACCGCCCACGCCCATGAGAATGCGGAGGGCTCGGCGTTTATGCAGCGACTCATGTCAGGCCAGTTGAGTGCTGAGGCCGCCGCCGATTTAAGCGGTCAGCTGTGGTTTGTCTATGAATCTCTGGAGCGCGCAGTCCGTAGTGTGGCACATACTCCAATCGCCGGTGCGGTGGCCGATCCACGCCTTGAGCGGCGCTTTGCTCTGGAGGCGGATCTGGCGGAGCTCGTCGGCGGCGACTGGCGTGAAAAGATCCGGATCCTGCCGGCGACAGCATCCTACGTTGCCCGCCTAGAAGAGGTATCCGGCAGCGCGGTAGAAGTGGTGGCCCATCACTATGTCCGGTATCTCGGTGACGTCTCCGGCGGTCAGGTGATTGCCGCGCGCCTCGGCGCCCTTTATGACATCGAACAGGAGGCGCTGAACTTTTATGACTTCAGTGCCATTGGCAAGATTCCGCCGTATCGCAAGGGGTACCGCAAACGCCTAGATGGCCTGATGCTGACTGCGGAACAGCGCGAGGCTTTGCTCTCGGAGGCGCAGCGCGCATTCGCTTTCAACTCGGGGATCTTCGCCGAGCTTGATAAGCGCCACTGATTTACTTTTTCTAATTTTACAATTAAGGTAAGGCTCGCCTAATTCTTTAGGTAAAGCTTCACCATTGCTCTCAAGAGGAGAAATTCATGAAAACAATATCCGTCATCGCCGTTGGAGCGGTTGCACTCGGCGCCGTCACCGCCCCAGTAGCCTCTGCCGATGAGGCTCCAGCCACTGTCCCCGCCGTGGAATCTGGCCAATTGAACTGGCCCATCAAGGAGTCTTTCATTCACCACGTGGACACCAGCCCGCTTGCCAAAGGCGTAATCAATACCACCGACGGTGCGGAGAAGATAGGAAAGGACTTCACCTTCCCGGTCGATGCGGCCCACACCACGCTGGATGCTGAGGGAAACGGCACTATTGGCACTCAGGGAACCGTGCACATTCAGGGCTATCCAGGCTTTGGCCCTAATGGTTCCTACGGTGTCGATCTCACATTCTCGGATATCAAGGTAGAAGTAGCAGGCCAAAACGCCACCATCACTGCGGACTATAAGCTTACGGGCGCCTCGGGCCCTCTTAAGAACAAGCCGGTCGAATTGTCCGGCAATGACGCCGCAATCTCTACCTTCACGCTAACTGAGTCCTTGGTACCGGAAACCGGAAAGACCTATGCCACAACTGATGCCCCCACCTCGCTGACCCAGACGGGCTCCGACATCTTCTTGGGCAAGTACCCGGTGGGGCAACCGCTTGACGATGCCAACTCGGATCTCACCGTGGCATTCGACGGTGCCTCCGAAAACCCTAAACCATCTGACCAGGTAACCCCAGAAAAGAAGCCTTCGGGCGACAACACTGCAGCCGATGGTTCTTCTTTCCACGGTTCTTCCTTCGGCACACTAGGCGAGACCATCGCGGCTATTATCGAGCGGGTAAAGAAAATCAGCGCTTTCTTCTCTGACCTCGTCCTTCCTGGTCTGAGCTTGTCGAAGTTCGTTTAAACAGCGAGCGCTCTCTCGCGGCTGCATTGTCTACGCCGCTCCGCCATGGCCACCCGATCTAGTCCTTGACTACATTAAATGGCCACGGTTCTTTTTGGTCCGCCGCCTTGGCATCGTCTGTGAATACGGGCTGCACGGCGGCTAAGTAATAGGGAATAAGGGGCACGGCAACTACACTAGGGCGAAGTTAAATCCGTCCGACTACGCGAATGCGAAGGTACATTTTCCCGTGGCTAAACTCCTCTACCGGCTCGGGCGCTGGTCATTCCTCAATAAATGGAAAGTCATCGTCACCTGGGTGGTCCTGCTTGCTGCCGCCGGCGGCGCTACCGCCTTGTTGATGAAACCGATGACGAGCGAGTTCGCTATCAAAGGCACCCCGTCCATCGATGCCACATACAAGACGATGGACCTTTTCCCGGAAGGCGGAAACCCCGCCAACTCCCCATCGGTGAACTTGGTATTCCAGGCCCCGGAGGGCCAAAAGCTCTCGGATCCAGCCAATGAAAAGGCCATCAACGCGGTCATTTCCCACCTCGAGGACAACCTGGAGATGGGCGATACCATGCGCTTTGGCAACCCGCTTGAGGTTTCGCCGCGGCTGCAGGATGAGGTTATCCATCAGTTCACGGAGATGGGGCTGCCGGAATCATCCGCGCGTGCCGATGCCGATAACCTCGCCATGGTCAACGAAGACGAGACCATTGCCTATACCACCTTCAACTTCGATGCCGAATCGCCCTATAGCGTGGATCAGGCCGATAAGGACATCGTGACGGAAGCGATGGACATCGGCAGGCAGCAGGGGCTTACCGTCGAGGCCGGCGGCGCCGGGTTTGGCGATGAGATTCGGGTTAACTCCACTTCCGAGATCATCGGCCTTGGCGTGGCCTTCCTCGTCCTCATCTTTACCTTTGGCTCCCTGGTCGCTTCTGGAATGCCGCTGATTTCCGCCGTCATCGGGGTCGGCCTGGGTGCATGCGGCATGCTGATTACCACGCACTGGATAGAGCTCAACAACATGACGCCGGTGCTGGCCATCATGATTGGCCTGGCGGTGGGCATCGACTATGCGCTGTTTATCCTGTCCCGCTACCGTGCCGAGCGGGCCCGCATGTCCGCCCCAGAAGCAGCCGGTATGGCGGCAGGAACGGCGGGCTCTTCCGTGGTCTTTGCCGGAACCACCGTCTTTACCGCGCTCTTTGCCCTGCTCATTGCGCGCATCGAATTCCTCACCGCCATGGGGCTTTCCGCCGCGGCAACCGTGGCTATCGCCGTCCTTGTCTCCCTCACGCTGATCCCCGCGATGCTCGGGCTTTTGGGGGACAAGGCGTTTAGCGGCCGCATCCCCGGCGTGGCCGGCAACCCTTCCCGCAAGGGAAAGGTGCGCCGCGGCCCAACCATGGGCCATCGCTGGGTACGACTGGTACAAAAGGTGCCCGGCTTGGCGATGGCCCTCGTCGTCCTCTCCCTCGGCGCCATGACCGCCCCCGTGCTCCACATGGAGTTGGCGCTGCCTGCCGATACCACCTCGAATCCCGATACCACCCAGCGCAAGGCTGCCGACCTGATGGCCGAGGGCTTCGGCCCTGGCGTCAACGGGCCGTTCCTCGCGGTTGTCGATGCCCACACCATCAACGCCGATTCCGCCGCACTCGCCCCATTGGTGGCGGCCCAGGGCGGGGATGACGAACCCGAAGAAGGTGCCGGCGAGCCGCCCGCCGATAATCCGGAGGATCATGCGCCTGACAACGCGCCTGAGCCCGCGCCCGACGAGGCGCCCGATCAGCCGGCGGACCTGCCAGCCGACCGGCCCGGTGATCACCCCGCAGAACACCCTGTTGACCAGCCTGGCGACCAGCCAGCGGAACACCCCGCGGATCAGCCCGGCGAACAGCCAGCGGAGCCGGAAATCGCCCCCGTCGCAGAGGTCGAGGACAAGGAAGACGCCGCCGCGCCGACCAGCGCCGAAGACAAGGCAGCGCTGGCGTCCTTCCTCTACACCGCAGACCAACTGAAGACGCTCGGCGGGGTAAAGCACGCACAAATCGTTGCACTCAGCGAGGACCAGCGCGCGGCACAAATCATGGTGACCCCGGAAACCTCGCCAACGGAAGCCGCAACCATTAATGTCGCGCACGCGCTGCGCTCTGCCACCAAGGAGATCGAAGGCACCACCGGCACCGAAATCGGCCTGACGGGCTTGACTGCCGTGCAGTTGGACATTACCGAGCGCCTGCGCGATGCGATGGCGCCTTACTTGAGCATTGTTGTGGGGCTGGCAATCGTGCTGCTGCTCGTCGTCTTCCGCTCCCTCTTGGTGCCGCTGGTAGCGGGCCTCGGCTTCCTGCTTTCGGTCGGTGGCGCCTTTGGACTCACGGTGCTGGTATGGCAAGACGGGCTGTGGGGCCTCGTCCCAGGCCCCGGTCCGCTGCTATCGTTCATGCCGATCTTCCTCATCGGCGTGACCTTCGGCTTGGCCATGGACTATCAGGTATTCCTGGTCACCCGCATGCGCGAGCACATCGCGCGGCATCCGAAGGGCACGACGGGGCCCTATAGCGCTGTCGATGAGGCCACCATCACCGGCTTTACCCAGGGCGCGCGCGTGGTGACGGCCGCCGCCATCATCATGATTTCGGTCTTCGTGGCCTTTATCAACCAGCCGCTGCCGTTCATCCAGATCTTCGGCTTTGCCTTGGCAGCGGGCGTGCTTTTCGATGCCTTCTTTGTCCGCATGACCCTCGTCCCCGCCTCCATGTTCCTCATGGGCCGCGCTACGTGGTGGATGCCCAAGTGGCTGGATAAGATCCTGCCCACCGTAGACATCGAAGGCACCGCGCTTGAGGAAGAATGGGAAGCACAACACGCGGATGACGGCCAGAAGACCAGGGAAGAAGAGGAAAATAAGGAATGAAGGACTTAAGTTTCGACATCGATAAGCGCCTGCCCGAAGGCCCCGGCAAGCATGGCCGCAGCGGTATTATCCACACCCCGCACGGAGATATCGCCACCCCGGCGTTTATCCCAGTGGCGACCAAGGCCACGGTGAAGACGTTGACGCCGGAGCAGATTCGCGCCACCGGAACGCAGGCGATTTTGTCCAATGCCTATCACCTCTACCTGCAGCCGGGCCACGACATCGTGGACGAGGCCGGCGGCGTGGCGAAATTCGAGAACTGGCACGGGCCGACCTACACCGATTCCGGCGGATTCCAGGTCATGTCTTTGGGCGTGGGGTTTAAAAAGGTCATCGCCATGGACTTGGCGGATCTCACCGAGAAGGATATCCGCGCCGCAAAAAGGGAGCGCATGGCCAAGGTAGATGAGGAAGGCGTGGATTTCCGCTCGATTATCGATGGCTCCAAGCACCGCTTTACGCCCGAAAAATCCATGCAGATTCAGCACGGGCTGGGCGCGGACATCATGTTCGCCTTTGACGAGCTGACCACGCTCATTGATTCGCGCACCTACCAGGAAGAATCCGTGGCCCGCACGCACCGGTGGGCGCAGCGGTGCCTAGAGGAACATGACCGGCTTACCCGCGAGCGCTACCACCGCCCGAAGCAATCGCTGTGGGGCGTGGTGCAGGGCGCGCAATACGAGGACCTGCGCCGCCAGGCCACCCGCGGGCTCTTGAACCTGGACCGCGCCGCGCGGGAGAAGGGTCAGCGCGGTTTCGGCGGCTTCGGCATCGGCGGCGCGCTGGAAAAGCAGAACCTGGGCACCATCGTGGGCTGGGTCTGCGACGAACTACCGGACGATAAACCGCGCCACCTGCTCGGCATCTCCGAGCCCGATGACATCTTCACCGCGGTCGAAGCCGGCGCCGATACCTTCGACTGCGTCGCGCCGACCCGCCTGGCTCGCCGCGGTGGCGTCTACACCCTCGATGGCCGCTTGAACCTCACCAATGCGCGGTTCAAGCGGGATTTCAAGGGCATCGACGAGGAGTTCGGCGGCTACGTCACGGAGAACTACTCGCGCGCCTACCTGCACCACCTGCTCAAGGCGAAGGAATTTTTGGCCGGCACGCTGTGCACCATCCACAACGTGGAATTCATGGTGCGGCTAGTAGATAATATTCGCGCCGCCATCAACGGCGGCTACTACGAGGACTACCGCGATGAATTCCTGGGCCGCTACTACGCGGCGTCGAAGGCGCGGTAATCTTCGCGCTTTTTCACCAGCTTGATAACAGTGGAGGTTATGGGCAAGAGGACGACCTCAATCAGCGTCTTCCACACAAAGCCCACCACCACGTAGTTGATGAACCCGCTCGTGGTGTCGATGCCGATGACGGGCGCGGCGATGGCGCAAAACAGCAAGGTATCGCCAAACTCGCCCACCACGGTGGAGGCGATCAGCCGGGAGAAAAGGCCCTTTTCACCGCTGCGCTTCTTCATCGCGGTCAGCGTCCATGCGTTGAGCAGCTGGCCCACCAGGTAGCCGGCTAGGGAGGCCAAAACGATGCGCGGCACCAGGCCCAGCGTGGCGGCGAAGGCTTCCTGGCCCTCATAGAAATCCGCCGCGGGCAGCCAGATGGCGATGTAGAAACACACCACGGCGAGCAGTGCCATCGCAAAGCCGATGTAGATGGCGCGCCGGGTGGACTTGAAGCCGTAGCACTCGGATAAAACGTCGCCCACGATATAGGCCAGCGGGAAGAGGAAGAAGGCGCCATCGGTCACGAGCGGTCCGAGCTGGACGCCCTTGGTGGCGTTGATATTAGAAATCAAAAACGTCACGACGAAAATCGTGACGAGCCAGGGGTAGAGAGTGGAATGAACGGGGATAAAGCGCACTTGAGAGGAGGGGGATTTTTCCATGCCCACCATTGTGCCAAACCGTATGCTGGGAATATGAATTCCGCGACCACCGGGGCAGGCCGCTACGCCCCGAGCCCTTCCGGCGATCTGCACTTTGGCAACCTGCGCACGGCGCTTCTCGCGTGGCTCTACGCGCGCTCGACGGGGCGCAGGTTTGTGGTGCGGGTGGAGGACATCGATAAGCAGCGCTCCTCCCGCGCGGCCGCCGAGCGCCAGCTCGCGGACCTTGCGGCCCTGGGGCTGGAGTGGGATGGCGAGGTCATCTACCAGCAGGATCGCGAGGCCGCCTATGCCGCGGCGCTCCAGAAGCTGCCGGTCTACGAGTGTTACTGCTCGCGCAAGGATATCCGCGAAGCCTCCCGCGCCCCGCACGCCATTCCGGGCCAGTACCCGGGAACCTGCCGTGCGCTTTCCGATGCCCAACGTGCCACCAAACGCGCCCAGCTCGCCGCCCAAAACCGCCAGCCGGCGCTGCGCCTGCGCGCCGATGTCTCCAGCTTCACCATCCACGACGCCCTGCACGGCGAGTACACCGGTGATGTCGATGATTTCATCCTGCGCCGCGGCGGGCAGGACGGCGGCTGGGCCTATAACCTGGCGGTGGTCGTTGATGATGCCTACCAGGGCATCGACCAGGTGGTCCGCGGCGACGATCTCTTATCCTCCGCCCCGCGCCAGGCCTACTTGGCCTCCTTATTGGGGATTGCGCCGCCTACCTACGTGCACGTGCCGCTGGTCCTGAATACCGCGGGCAAGCGCCTGGCCAAGCGCGATGGCGCGGTGACGATGCGGGATATGGGGGAGCCGAGGGGCATCGTCAAGCAGCTGGCGCAGTCTTTGGGCTATGAGGCGGAGACCGCCGCCGAGCTCCTCGCGCAATTCTGGCCGGAGGAATTGCGCCGCGAGCCGTATATTTGGCGCGCGTAATACTATCGAGCCCATGGAAGTTTTACTGGTTCTCATCGGGCTCATGCTGCTGACCGTCTTCGTCGTTGCGATCGGCGATAGGGTCGGGCTGCCCTGGCCCGCGCTGCTGACGATTATTACCGCCTGCGCCGTTTTCGTGCCGGGGCTGCCGCAATTCGACATCCCCACCGAGCTCATCCTTCCCATCTTCTTGCCGCCGCTGCTGTGGGCGCTGGCGCGGCGCACGTCCTGGGGTGTGATTCGCGGGCAGTGGGCGACCATCCTGAGCCTGTCCGTGCTCCTCGTCGTGGCTACGACCCTGGCCGTGGGTGCGACAGCCTACGCATTCCTGCCGGGGATTAGCATCGCCGCCGCCATCCTCATCGGCGCGGCCATCGCCCCGCCGGACCCCGTGGCCGTGGATGCGGTGGCCGAGCCCGCCGGCATCCCGCGCCGCATCATTACCACCCTGCAAACTGAGGGGCTATTTAATGATGCCGCCTCCATCGTCGCCTTCCACCTCGCGCTCGCCGCCGTGACCCAGGGCGGCGATATCTCCTTTGGCAGCGGCGTGCTGAGCTTCCTCTATTCGTCCGTCGTCGCGCTTGCCATCGGCTGGCTCATCGGGCGGCTGACGGCGCTGTTTATTACCCGCGTCCACGATGTGGTCGCGCGCAACGCCCTGACCTGGGTGGTGCCTTTCGCCACCTTCCTCGTGGCCGAAGAGCTGGAGGCCTCCGGTGTTATCGCCGTGGTCATCGCCGCCGTCGAGCTCAACTCGCGCGCCGATATCCAAGCCGAGGACCGGCTTTCCGGCCAGTCATTCTGGGAGACCATGGAGCTGCTGTTTACCGGCGTCGCGTTCGGCCTTATCGGGTTGACTGTTAATACGGCCATCGCGGAGGTCGGCTCGGATTTGTGGCACTCGGTCATGGTTGGCGTAATCCTCTCGCTGGTGGCCTTCGTGGTGCGTTTTGTGTGGATGTTCTTCTACTACCGCCTCAACGTCTCGCGCGGGCGCCCGCACGTTGCTCCGCTGCGGATGCAGGAGGTATTGCTGATGACCTGGTCCGGCATGCGCGGCCTGGTGACCTTGGCGCTGGTTCTATCCATTCCCACCGGCGTCTTCGCCTTCCACCACGAGCTGGCCGTTATCGCCCTGACCGTCCTGTTGGTCACCATGGTGCTGCCCGGCCTGCTGCTGCCGTGGCTGATGAGGCAGCTCGATCTCACTGAGGCCTCGCAGGCCGCCAACGATAAGATGCGCGCCGCGGTGGTCTCGCGGGCGCGCGCCGCCAGCATCGATGCGCTATCGCAATTCCGCCCCGAAGACGATGCCACCGGCGAGGCCGAAACGGTCGATCCGGAAATTTCCGCCAACGTCATCCAGTGGTTCGAGGACCGCCTGGGCGATGGCGAAAACCCCGCCGAGAATAACGACGAGCGCAAGCAGCGCGCCGAGGAGGCCCGCCGCGTCGCGCTGGAGGCCCGGCGCACCGCGCTGAACGCCGCGCAGAGCGAGCTCCTAGTCCTGCGCAAGGATCGGGCCTTCAATCCGGCCATCGTGGATGAGATACTGGAAGAGATCGACCGCATGGTCATCGGCACTAAGCACCGGGAGATTTAGCCCATGGATCCACAACACTATGCCGAGCTCGAGGACGCGATGGACTACCTCTACGATTTCCTCGACGAGGACTTGGCGGACCGCGTGCGCGCCGAGCGCGAGTTCGTTCCGGCGGGCTTAGAAAGCTTGCTTGCCGATGACTCCCTCGACGACTACGTCTGGCTCTGGATCAAGGACTCCGGGCCGAATGGCTTCCGGCAGTACCTGCGCGATGGCGGTTATTCCGAGACCGAGGTACGCCAGACCTTCGCGTGGGCGCGCAGCGAGTGGGGGATGAATACCCCACCGCATATCGCGTGGCTTAAAGAGGACGGCTACGAGCCGCCTCGCATCGATTAGGCCAGGCGGTACGGCCCCGCCTTGCGCACCGCTGCATCGATTACCTCCGGGTCCACTGAGACGGACTCAGCGTGCTTGATGACGACATCCGCGGTGGCATCCCCGGTCATCTCGAAGGTGGCTTGGCCCATTCCCGTATCGGCAAAGATGCCGTAGAGCTTTTGCAGGCACTTGCGCACGTCATTGTCATTGCGGATGCCATCGATGGCGATGCGGGTTTCGGTGACGGAAGATTTATCAGTCATAGAAACAGATTCTAATCCTTCGGTATTAGATGCGGCCGTTGAAGGCCTGGAGCGCGGAATCCTCGCGGGTGCCGCCGCGGCCATCGCCGTAGTCGGCGTAATCACCAATCCAGGCAATCCGCGATACCCACTTCACGGCCTTATACCCGTGGTTCGATTCCACGCGGGCGCGCACTGGGGCGCCCAAGTGCAGATCGATGTCCTGGTCATTGCGCGAAATCGCCAAAATGGACTGATTCTCCATGGCGGTCTCGATATCGAAGGCCGCGTAGAAAGGCTCGCGCGGGCGGTTATCGTACATCTTTTGCGCCAAGCCATAAGACTCGATGAGCACGTAATTGGCGCCTTCGGGGCGGGGGCAGAGTAGCTCGAGGACATCGGCAAGCTTGGGCCCTCCCCACTTGGAGGTCGCAGACCACCCCTGCATGCAGGTATGCGTGGCGATGTAGGACGTTTGCGGCAGCTCGCGCAACTGCTCAAGGGTGACGGTCTTTTCGGTGCCGTTGACATCATCGGCCACGGTAATGGCGTAGTTCTCCCAGCCATTGCGCTTGTACTCGGTCCACTCAGGGGATTCCTTCTCCGTCGGCGGCAGGCCGTTGGTCCAGTGGAAGGAGGAAATGGGCATCGGCGAGTCCTTGGTCTCCTTGGGCTTGCGCGGGTGGAAGTGGTTCAGCGAAAGCTTGCGGCCGATTTCGGTGAACGAGACCAAGAAATTATGCGCCCGGGCGCGGTCCGCCAAGGTCCAGTAGGACAGGGCAATCCAGAAGATGATGACCGCCACGATGGTGATGACGACGGTGGTAAAGGCCTGCACATAGCGTTCGGTGGAAACGTCGCCGAAGACGATGTGGACCATGTTGTACTCGCGGTGCACGAAGAAGACCAGCACCACGTGGACCAGGATGAACGCGGACATTAAGACCATGCCGATAAAGTGCAGAGACCGCGCACCTTGATGGCCGCCCAGCATCTTCACGAACCACGGGAAGCGCACGCGGATGGCCGGCGACATGCCCAGGCCGGTCACCATCATGAAGGGCGCAACGATGAAGATGACGAAGGCGTAGGCGAGTTGCTGGAGGGCATCGTATGGCGTGAAGTGCTCGATGCCGGGCGCGCTGAGGCTGATATAGACCTTGAAGGTATCCCAGGCCTCCGGGATGATGTCCCAGGATGTGGGGATGAGGCGCTGCCACAGGCCGGTGGCAAAGAGCAGCACGACGTACACCAGGCCATTGAGGACCCACAACATGACCGAAAGGCCGTGCCAGTGGCGGCCCAGGCCAATGTTTTCGCGGCCCGGCAGAGCCACGACCGGTGACCACGAAAGCTCGTCCATCAAAGAGGTATATACGCCCTCTTCCTTCGGTAGCTTGCGCTTGGTAAAACGCAGCCATTCGGTGCCAGGCGCGCAGTCATTGCGCCACCACAGGCGCGGCATGGAAGAAAGCATCTCCAGCCCGGAGCGCAGGAGCATGCCGATGAGTACAAAGTTGATGAGGTGCGTCGCGCGAAGCCACAAAGGAAAATCGGGGTTTTCGCCGAGAGCCAAGACATAGTCCATGGGGGAGCGTCCTAGGGAGATAGTTTATGGGAAAAGGGCTATCTCTATTTTGACGGCTTTTCATGGATTAAACAAGCAGGGCGGATTCTAGGGGTCGTTGCAACGATGATGGTTATTTTGGTGTGATACTACCGGTTTGTGTCAGGGCGTTGCCGAGACAAATTCCTCTGTGCTGCACGCACGAACTTAGCGAGTATGCCGGCATCGCGGGCCAGTGGGGAAGTAGCGGGGGCCCGACCCCCGGAAAGTGGACACATCGGGGGCTAGCTATGCTGCTGTGGTCAGTATAGCCGAAGACTTGGTTTCAAAGACATCAGGCGCTACGAGATTGCACCAGGAGTGCCGCCGGCGCGTGTTATAGCGCATGCACCACCGGAAGACCTCTTGGCGACAGGTAATTGGGTTGTCAAAGACTTTCCGATCACGTAGCACTTCACGTTTTAAGGTGGCGTTAAATGATTCTGCCAGGGCATTATCGGCACTAGTTCCCACCGCTCCCATGGACTGGCGGACACCTAACGACGAGCAGTAGTTCCTAAAGGTTTGTGAGGTGTACACACTGCCGTGATCAGAATGGAAAATAGCCCCGTCAAGACTGCCGCGCACGTCGTGTGCGTGGGCTAGAGCATCAATGACCAGTGAGACCCGCATGTGGTCTGCGAGTGCATAACCTGCAAGTTTACGCGAATAAGTATCAATGACTGTGGCCAAATACATGTTCTTACCTCCCTTACACGGCAGGTAGGTAATGTCGCCGACATACACACGATTTGGCTCTTTAGCTGTGAACTTGCGGCCTAGTAAATCCGGCATGACACGGTGACCAGGCTTGCGCCGGGTGGTGATGCATCGACGCCGTTTGCTAAAGCCTTTTAGCCCCATGGATTTCATGATGCGTGCAACCTTCTTGTGATTGACCGGGGTATACGCCAGGTCTTCCTTAAGGCTTGCGGCGATGCGTTTAGCCCCATAAAGACCATGCTCATCATCGAAGATGGTCTTTATTCTTGCACCAATAAGACCGTCAGAATATATCTTTAACCTGCGCTTTTTACGGGTGCTCACCCACTTGTAAAACGAGGAACGATTCAGCTTTAACACGTGGCACATCCGCATAAGCCGAGTACTCGGTTCGGTGGTCATCGACAAACTGGAAGCGGATCACCAGTGAGTCTGCTTTAAGCAAAATATTTCGCAGCCTTACGCAGGATATCGCGTTCTTCGCGCAGCTTAGAGACTTCTTTTTCCAGCTGGCGGATTCGCGCAGAATCATTCGCCGCTTGGGCTTTATCATGCACTGCTTTTATGCGGGCACGTTTGCCGGTGCCGTACTTTTTGACCCAAGAATGCAGCGAGGCTCGATTGATACCGAGCTCGGCTGATGCTTTGTTCAGCGAGAGGTCCTCATTGTTTTCATAGAGGGCCACACCGTCGCGTTTGAACTGTTCGGAGTACCTGGACATGGTGGTAGATTACCAATCTTGCCAGCTCGACTGGGTTGGATATCAGGTGTCCACCAAATGGGGGTCAGGTCCCGGGCAGTTCTGCCAGTATTGCTTGCAGGTGTTTGACTGCGCTGTTGGAGCCGTCTCGCGCGTACTCGTAGTCTCCACCGTGTCCGTGGGCTTTGATGAATAGGGCGCACAGGTGTGCGTCCTGAGCTTCATGAATAATGTCAACCATTCCCCCAGATCTCCTAGTCACCCCTTTTTCCAAGTGCTTTTTATTTTTCCCGAAGCCCGCCACGCTATGACCAAGTTAACGACCTGAACGGAGGTTAGCCTCATAATCCAACCGACCCCTTTTTGTTCGGACTCCGCCTGTTTCGTGATGTTTACGTCACTACATTCAGCAGGATCGGGCTTACTACATTCAGCAGGATCGGGCTTCCCAGAGGTGAGAATTGCGATTGTGCATACAAGTCCCATAAAAAGAGGGACAAATATGGGAAACTTTGTTGTACTAGTCACCATAAACAGGCCTATGCCGACTAGCAGTAGGACCACGAAGGGGTCAAGTCCGTTTGAGTGGTGTTTCTACCTTTCGATAGAGCATGCAGTGTGATGGTGTCAGGGGCCAGCACGTGCTCGGTGCTTTAACTGGTTCATGCGACCTCCTTGGTGGTGTCAGCGTCTATGACGTTGGCGGTAATCAATGCTTTGGTCTGTTCCAGGCTGGTTAGTGGCATGTAGCGGTTTTGCTGGATCCAGTCATCGTGTTGTTCTGCTAGGACAGCACCAACAAGGCGCACGACAGCGTCACGATTGGGGAAGATGCCTACAACATCCGTACGCCTGCGGATTTCACGATTGAGCCGTTCAGTAGGGTTATTCGACCAGACTTTCTTCCAGACGGATTTCGGGGCGTTGGTAAAAGCTAAGAGCTCGTCGAGGGCTTCTTCCAGGTAGCTGGCAACGTGGGGGAATTTATCTTCACAAAACGCTACGACCTCACGTGCTTGGGACCACACCGATTCCGAGTCTGGTTGCTGGAATATCGTATGAAACATCGCCGATAGGGTTGGCCACTGGGTCTTGGCAACCATCGAAGACAGGTTTTTAGAAAAGTGCGTTCGACACCGCTGCCAGGACGCATTCGGCAACACGTCACTAATCGCATGCTGGATTCCTAGATGCGCGTCACTGGTGACAAGATAGACCTCATTAAGTCCGCGAGCTTTAAGATCCCTAAAGAACCCAGTCCACGACGCCACAGACTCAGATGTAGCAACCTGCATGCCCAATAGCTCACGATAGCCTTCGGCATTAACCCCGGTAGCCACGAGGACGGAAGCTTTGACCACGCGTCCTCCTTCGCGGACTTTCATGGTCAATGCATCACAGGCAACATACAGGTATGGACCGGTATCGAGTGGTCGGGTACGGAAGTCTTCGACCATCTCGTCCAGGTCTTTAGCCATGTCAGATACCTGCGACTTTGAAAGATTATTAATTCCCAAACTGGCGACGAGATCGTTCATCCTGCGTGTGGACACGCCTTTTAAATAGCAGGTAGCTATTACGGTTGTTAGTGCTCGTTTGTGATGTCTAGTGACTTTTTGGACTCGGAGTCCATTGACTTTTTGGACTCGGAGTCCAGTTAGTTTTTTGACTCGGAGTCCAGGAAGTTTATGGACAGGATGTCTAACTACT
>NZ_JBEHFO010000011.1:0-59584 GCF_040225595.1 Corynebacterium sp. KPL2734
TCGCATCCTGGTCAAATTTTCTTGGCATATTCCAGATTTCCCATCTACTCAAACGGAACAAAACCTGGGACACTTCACACAAGCATTTAGAAACTACTGCTCATCGTTAGGTGTACGCCAGTCCATGGGTGCGGTTGGAACGAGTGCCGATAATGCCCTGGCAGAATCATTTAACGCCACCTTAAAGCGGGAAGTACTGCGTGATAGGAAACTCTTTGAAAGTCCAATCAGCTGCCGCCAGGAAGTCTTTCGGTGGTGCATGGGCTACAACACCCGAAGGTGCCACTCCTGGTGCAATCTTGTAGCTCCTGATGTCTTTGAAGCCGAGACTTCAGCTACACTAACTAAAGCAGCACAGCTACCCCCGACGTGTCCACATTTCGGGGGTCAGGCCCTTATGTCGAATTCGCCCAATCGGGCTGGCAACAAAAAATTAAAGAACGCCCTATGGCAATCGTCTTTTGCATCGATCAGATTCCACGAGCGTTCCCGGCAATTCTATGAACGAAAACGCAAAGAAGGCAAAAGACTCAACGCCGCAGCAACCTAAAGTCAACACACCCCCAACAAGCCCACCCACGAAGTTGACAACCTATATAGGAACATCCTCTCGCTCTAGCCGTTTTCGAGCAGCCCAAGGAGCCGTTCGCGCAGCTCATTTTTGCGCTCCACCACCGCGGAGTCTTCGCTGCCGCTGCGCGGGCGGGGCAGCCCTACTTCGATGTCCTCGATGATGGTGGCCTCTGGCCCCGGCGACATCACCAAGATGCGATCCGAGAGCAGCACCGCCCCATCCACGTCGTGGGTGACCATGACCACCGTGCGGCGGTTTTCTTCCCACACATTTAGCAGCAGCGACTGCAGCTGGCGGCGGGTAAGCGCATCCAAAGCGCCGAAGGGCTCATCGAGCAATAGAATATCCGAGCCAATGGCAAAGGCGCGCGCCAAACCGACGCGCTGTTGCATGCCACCGGATAACCGCGACGGGCGCCTATCTGCCGCATGGCCCAAGCTGACCTCATCGAGGAAATCCTGTGCAATCTGGGTGCGCTCCGCCTTGGATAGTTCCGGGCGGGCCGAACGCAGTCCGAATTCGATATTCCCACGCGCCGTCATCCACGGCAGGAGCGCGTGATTTTGAAATACCACGCCGCGGTCTGGACCTGGGCCGGTGACGGCCTCGCCTCGCGCGCGCACCTCGCCGGTAGAGGGAAAAGCGAGGCCCGCGATCATATTCAGCATGGTGGATTTGCCAGAGCCCGATGGTCCCAGCAGGGATACGAACTCGCCTTCTCCAATGGATACGGAGGTATCCCCAATGATCTTGGTTGGGCCGTAGCTTTTAGTAATACCGGCAAACTCGATATGGGCATTAGTCATAGCGCACCACTTTCTGCAGGGAAGCAACGAGGTAATCCAGGGCCAATCCGATGACACCGATAAGCACGATGACCACAACGATGGCGTCAATATCAAGACGGTTCCACATATTCCAAACAAAGAAGCCGACGCCCTGGCCGCCGACGAGCATTTCCGCGGCCACGATGACCAACCAGGCGGTCGATAGCGATTGCCGCATGCCAGTGATAATCCCCGGCAGCGCCGCCGGGCCGACGATATAGAGGAGCTGTTGCATCCGGTTCGTGCCGAGCGTGGCCGCCAAGTTCTTATACGTGGGGTGAATCCCGCGGACCGCCTCGATGGTATTGAGCAGCGTCGGCCACAAGGCCGAAAGGATGATGACAAAGACGGCGGTATTCTCGGCATCGCGAAGCAATGCCAGGCCTAGCGGCAGCCATGCCAGCGGGGATACAGGGCGCAGGATCTGGACAAAGGGATCGGTCGCGCGGCGGAAGGTGTCCGAGGACCCCAGCCAAAAGCCCAGCGGAATAGCTATCACCATGGCGATGACAAAGCCAATGAGCACGCGGCGCAGGGAGGCCACCATGTGCCAAAAGATGCCCACCGAGGCCGACCCATCCCGGTAGAAGGGATCAGAAAGGATCTCTACGGCCCTATCCCAGGTGCGCGCGGGAGTGGGGGCGATATCTGAAAGCCAGCCCGCAGCTGCGACCGCCTGCCAGATGCCGATAAAAACAATAAAAAGCGCGATGCCCAGGCCCATCGCCTTCCACGGGCTATCCCGCCGCTTCTTGCGGCTGGCGTTGGCGGTGCGACCTGGACGGGACGTTGCTTGGGTGTCAGTGGAGTATGCAGTGCTAGTACTGGTGCTGGCGCTGTCATTTTTTACTGTGGTCATAAGGCAAGAGTCCTTAACGCTGGTATCCGGCGGTGGGGTGCAGGGGATCGAAGCTATGACCGTTGATTTTCACCGGGTCCGTGGTGAGATCGGCTTCGCGCGGTAAGACGGATTTCGTGACATCTAGCAACGCTTGGTCATCCATCCGCATCGCGCTTCCGCCCAGATCCCAGCGGGCCATTTGGGTGCCCATCCACGTAATTGCGGTGGCGGAGGTGCGGCCGCCAAACTTGATCATCTGTGGATCCACCGTGTCCTTGCCGTCCCAAGTGGTGTAGTTTCCGGCGAGCGCCCGCGAAATCAGCTCTTCCTTCTGGTTCAGGTACTTCTCCTTAGCCAGCATGGACGCCGATTCATGGACGTGGTCTGGGCTATCGACGTACTGCGCGCCTTCCTGCAGCGCCGCGACGACGCGGTCGCGCACGCCCCGGTCCACTTCCTTCGCCACGGCCACCGAACAACACGGGTGGTTTTCCCACATCTGGCGGGTGGGAACAAAGGCGCGGCCCGAGCCGGTAGTCAGGGCGCGCTGGTTGAAGGGCTCTGGGCCAATAAACCCGTCGATGGTGCCTACCGATAGTTGGGCCACCATATCGGCCGGGCGCAAGAGGCGCAGTTCCACATCAGAGACCGGATCCACCCCGCCGGCCACGAGGTAATCGCGCAGCAAGAGCGCATGCACCGAATACTCAAAGGGGATGCCTAGCACCATGCCCTTTAGATCCTCAGGCCGCGACACGGTATCCAGGTGGGAGGTGGACAAGGTCAGTGCCTGCCCGTTGGTGTTTTGCGTAAAGGCCAATTCGGTGGGCCGGGAGGCATTGGTAGCCCCGGCATCGATGACCAGCGGCATGGGCGAGAGCATGTGCGCCACGTCTAAGGCGCCGGTGGCATAGGCGGTCCAGAGATCCGCCCACCCCGCGAATTTGCGCAGCTCAACGTTGAGGCCCTGCTTTTCAAAGGCGCCCAGGCCATCGGCCGCGACCAATGGTGATGCGCACGCAATGGGTACGAATCCGATGGTGAGGGTTTCCCCGCCCTGCCCGGATTGTCCAGGCTGGGCCTTGTCCTCCTGCCGCGGCGTGGAACATGCGGATAGCACCTGCGAGCCTACTGCTACCCCGCCCATTGCCACTGCGCTGCGCAGTATCTGCCGTCGCGACAGCTTCCGATTGTGAACCATGCGTCCTTTCTTAAATAGACCAAGTGGTTTGTTCAGAACGAACCTAGGCCAGGCACACTACGGTGTCAATTTCTAAATTCACAGGTCAGGAAATACGGCGCAATCATTTATATTCACTCTAGACCTGGCGTTCTCTACAAAATAGACCTCTCGTTCTAGATTTATATTTGCCTTCGCGTTACCATGGCGCCATCAGTTAATAAACATCTGATACAAGGAGCAATTTAATGTCTGATCTCACCCCGAACCACAAAGAAGGCGACGCTCTCGAGCCCATTGACGGCGAGAAGCTCAACGACCTAGCACAGAAGAACATCGACAACCCGGAGGGTGCCAAGAAGCACGTCCGTTCCCACACTGAGGCTGACGGTTTCTTCCGCAATAACACCACCGTGCGCGACCACACCATCAAGGTGGGCGAGCCTTTGCCGCTGCTTGGCGATGACTCCGCACCCAACCCCACCGAGGTCGCTCAGGCTGGTCTTGGTGCCTGCATCAACGTTGGCATCCAGGCCATCGCCCAGCACCGTGGCGTTACCCTGACCAAGCTGGAGCTCGACATCGTCGGCGACATCGACCTCTCCCCAACCTGGGGAGTTGGTGACTTGGGCGAGGACAAGCGCCCAGGCGTTTCCGACGTCAACGTTAAGGTCAACATCGACGGCGACGCCGACCAGGAGACCCTGCAGAAGATCGTGGACGACGCCATCAAGTGGTCCCCGGTTGTTAATACCTACACCCGTCCGGCCAACCTCACCCACGAGTTGGTCTAAGGTTTAGATAGATAAAGCGCCTGGCATATGCCAGGCGCTTTTCTTATGCTTTCAGGCGCAACTACAGGTGCTGCCACGATTCCCGGAGGCGCTCGAACCACCACTCGCGGCGGTTGGCCGGTGCAGCCAAGGAGGACAGGCGGTCCGGTTCTGGGGCAAGGATCTCGGCGCGCAGGTGCCCGTCGTGTAGCTGGCGGGGCGCGGTGACGTCTTCTTCGAAAAGGCTTCCCGTGGCCAGGCCCGCTGCGGCCGGGGTGACGTCGATTTCCTCGTCGTCAAAGATTTGCGGCAACGCCGCCACCGCCGCCAGGCCCATATTGATACCGATGGAGGTATCCAGCGCCGAGGCCACCGTAATATCCATATGCCGTTCGCGCAGGTGCTGTGCCACGTCGAGGACGCGACGCACCCCGCCCAGCGGCGCGGGTTTGACCACCGCCACATCGGCTGCCTGCAGATCCGCAACGCGGTACGGATCCTCCACCTTGCGAATGGATTCATCCGCGGCCACGCGCACAAAAAGGCCGTTGCGCATGAGCTGCCTGCGCACCTCCACCAATTCTTCCGCGTTCGCGCAGGGTTGTTCCATATAGTCCAGCGGCATGAGCGCTTGGGCGGCTTCTACTGCCTCGGCCACGCTCCAGCCGCCATTGGCGTCCACGCGCAGCACAGGAATAACGCCGCGGGCGCTGACGTGATCGCGGACGGCGTGGACGCGCGCGATGTCATCGGCAAGCATCTGGCCTTTCTCCGCCACCTTGATCTTGAACGTCCGGCAGCCGGGATAGCGATCCACAATCGCCGGTACCTCGCTGGCGGGAACGGCGGGAATGGTGGCGTTGACCTCTACCCACTCTCGGACAGGCTCCGGAAATCCCTCGTAAGCCGCTTCCAACCCGGCGCGCAGCCACGCGGCCGATTCCGCGGGCCCGTATTCCAGGAACGGCGCAAATTCACCCCAACCGGCAGGCCCTTCAATCAGCAACGCCTCCCGCGTGGTGATGCCGCGAAACTTCACGGCCAGCGGGAGGGAGACTACGTGGGCGCGGTCGAGAACGTCATCGATGTTCATAAGGTCATGGTAGCTGGCATTCCTTACCCCCAACTAAGAAGGGATGTCCACACTGGCTCATCGGAACTACTCAGCAGGGTTAATTTTTACCCCCAATGGGTGGATATATTCTGCCTAATCTACAAATGCTACGGATAATGAGATATATTCTTATATGAGAACTGAACCTCAGTAAGCGTCGGCTCGTTTCCGGCGTCGAATGAATGCTCCAGCCGAACCTTCGGGTTCGGCTTTTCTCATATCTGAAAGGTCTTTCCCCTTGTCCCTCTCCTACCGCGTTGGTATCGATGTTGGCACCTACTCCTTGGGATGCACCGCCATTGAAGTAGACGATAAAGACCAGCCAATCAATATCCTGAGCTCGGTATCGCTTATCCACGATTCTGGACTAGATCCAGATCAGCAAAAGCGGGCGGTAACGAGGCTTGCTTCTTCTGGCGTAGCTCGACGAACTCGTCGCCTTTATCGTCGCCGTCGTCGCCGCATGATAAATCTGGAAAAATTTCTCACCTCCCAAGGATGGGAAACTCGCCCCTTTGAGCATTACTCCAATCCATATCTCCCTTGGAACGCACGCGTTGCGTTAGTCAATGGATATATCGCCGATGATGCCCAACGCGGCAGGTACCTCTCTATCGCTTTCCGCCATATTGCCAACCACCGTGGCTGGCGGAATCCGTACTGGAAAGTATCGAGCTTGTACTCCCCCGACAAGCCGAGCGATGCCTTTGAACAGATCCGCAAAGAACTCGAGAAGTCTACTGGCCGCAAGATCCCGGAGACCATTACCGTTGGCCAATTAATTTCCTTTGCCCAGTTTGGCAAGGACCGGCTACGCGGTGGTGGGAAGAAAAAGGATAAAAAGAAACCACAGGAGCAGGTTAATCAGGCCGTAATCTCGGCCCGGCTTCATCAGATTGATCATGCTCGTGAAATCAACGAAATCTGCCGAGTGCAGAAAATTGATGACACCCTGCGAAAGCAGATTTTAGATCTTGTCTTCGCCGCAGAATCTCCCAAGGGCGCACAAATTGGGCGCGTAGGAAAAGACCCGCTGCAACCAAAGCTACTCCGTGCTCTAAAAGCTTCGGATGCTTTTCAGCAATACCGAATCGCTGCTTTGGCTGGAAACCTGCGTATCTACCGCGACGGTGTTTCTACTCCTCTCGACCGAGACGAAAAACTCATCGTCTTTAACTACCTAATCAACCTCTCTCATAAAGAGGAACCAACATGGCTCAAGGTTGCCGAGGTCTTAAACATCGACAGAGGCCAGCTCCGTGGTACTGCCACGATGACCGATGATGGTGAACGCGCCGGCGCTACGCCCCCGGTGCACGACACCAACAGAACTATCCTGGGATGCAAGGTAAAACCTCTCGTGCACTGGTGGGAAGGCGCCAACGACGATGAGCGTGCTGCAATGCTAAAGTCCCTATCTAACTCCGAGGTGGAAGACTTCGACTCCCCAGCCGGAGCACAAGTTCAAGCATTCTTCGCCAATTTAGATGAATCTGAACAAGAGAAACTAGATTCCCTTCACCTCCCAATTGGGCGTGCTGCATACAGTGAAGACACTTTAATGCGCCTGACTAGCCGAATGCTCGACGAGAATTTGGATCTTTATGAAGCCCGCCTAGCTGAGTTTGATATCCCCAAAGACTGGGCACCTCCCGCGCCTCGAATTGGCGAACCCGTTGGAAATCCAGCCGTAGATCGTGTCCTTAAAGGAGTGGCACGGTGGTTAGAAGCTGCAGCAGATGAATGGGGGGGCTCCCAAATCTGTGGTCATTGAGCATGTTCGCGATGGCTTCATCAGTAAATCTAAGGCCAATGAAATTGACCGAGCTAATAACACCCGCCACCAGCGGAACCGAGAGCTCTTCAAGCAAATGCAGGAAAACCTAGGCATCGACGGAAAACTGCGTAGTTCAGACTTGTGGCGCTACCAATCCGTACAAAGGCAGAACTGCCAATGCGCATACTGCGGTTCTCCTATTACCTACACAACCTGCGAGATGGACCATATTGTTCCGCGTGCGGGCGAAGGCTCTACAAATACCAGGGACAACTTGGTTGCCACCTGCCACCGCTGCAACCTTGCAAAGAAGAACATTCCTTTTGCTGTGTGGGCTGCGCAAACCAATATTCCAGGGGTCAGCGTCAAAGAGGCACTTGATAGGACACGACACTGGTCAGAAGACTCCGGAATGACTTCAAAAGACTTCAAGAAATTCCGCAAGAATGTCTGCGACCGGTTAAAACGCACCGTTGTCGATGAACCTTTAGATGCTCGTTCCATGGAATCAGTAGCGTGGATGGCAAATGAGCTGCGCGGCCGAGTGGCACAACGGTTCCAGGAAGAAAATACTGTGGTCAACGTCTACCGTGGTGAGCTTACTGCAGAAGCGCGCCGAGCTGCAGGCATCTCCGACAAGCTACGGTTTATTGACGGAACTGGAAAGTCCCGACTCGACCGACGTCACCATGCAGTCGATGCGGCAGTCGTTGCGTTTACCCAAAACTATGTCGCGGAAACCCTAGCCATTCGTTCCAATAAAAAGCGTGAAGCTCAGCTTCTACAGGCTACCTCACAATGGAAAGAATTCACCGGATCCGATGCAGAACACCGCGCTGCGTGGAATGCTTGGCTTCCCAAAATGCAAAAACTGGCTGTCCTGCTGCAAAAGGCATTGGATGAAGATCGCATCGCCGTCACCTCCAACTTGCGTTTACGCCTAGGAAACGGGCGTGCACACGAAGATACCATTGGCGAATTGAAGACCATCCGAGTCGGCGACGCCATCTCCGTCACCGATATCGACCGAGCCTCTAGTGAAGCTTTGTGGTGTGCGCTTACCCGCGAACCGGACTTCGATGAAAAGAACGGACTCCCAGAAAATCCAGGTCGCCGGATCCGCATTCACGGTACTTGGTATGAGGCAGAAGATGAGATTGAAGTCTTCCCCATAGCTGCTGGCGCCATCAAGGTTCGTGGCGGCTATGCCGAGCTGAGCCGCTTCCACCATGCACGCATTTACAAAATTCCCGGCAAGAAAGCGCCAGTTTACTGCATGCTTCGCGTCTATAACACCGATCTCATTCGACACCGTCATGAAGACCTGTTTTCTGTTGAGATCCAACCGCAAACCATGTCTGTCCGACAAGCAGAACCGAAGCTCCGAAAGGCACTGGCAGAAAATACAGCAGAGTACCTAGGTTGGCTCGTCACCGATGACGAGCTGGTCATTGATACGTCTAAGTTCAATACAGGCCAAATCGTGGAGATGCAAAGCGAATTCAGTCAAATTCAGCGTTGGCGATTGGCTGGATTTGATTCATCTTCAGTACTACGACTCCGCCCACTTCAAATGAGTGCCGAAGGATTACCCAAGGATGCCGCGCCAGGATCGAAGACAATTATTGAAGGAAAGGGATGGCGTCCATCTGTCAACAAACTCTTTAGTACGGGAGGAATAACGGTAATTAGACGTGATGCATTGGGCAGAGTAAGGCTAAAGAGCAGTGCACATCTGCCTATTTCTTGGAAGGCGGAGTAAAAATGAATGCTGGATGGCGAGTAATAGACTGTCTGAACCTCCACGGTTCACTTCGATATTCTCGAGGTCAACTCGTCATCAGCAAGGACGATGCTGACGATGTCGTCATACCCCTATCTCAAATTGCAGTTGTTCTTATCGGTTCTAGGAGCTCAATCAGTGGTGCCGTACTTCAGAAATTCGGTGACTATGATATCGCTTTAATTGTCTGCGATTGGCGAGGCGTTCCAGTGTCCGGGGCTTATCCGTGGAATCAGCACTCAAGATTGGGCGCACGACAGCAAGCACAAGCTCAGCTTTCTGTCCCTAAAAAGAAGCAGGCTTGGACTCGGATAGTCGCAGCCAAAATACATGGTCAGGCGTCCGTGTTGAAAGCTTTGCAAAAGACCGGCGCCGATGAACTGATTAAACTATCTCGCACTGTGAAATCCGGAGACCCTGAAAATCGAGAGGCCCTAGCAGCCCGAAAATATTGGTCTTGTCTTTCGCATGATCAAGCATTCTCACGCTTACCTGGCGCTGGCGATCCTGGTTGGAATTCCGCTTTAGATTACGGCTATACGCTCTTGCGCGGCTACGGAATTCGTGCCATCGCTGGTGCTGGGTTGTCTGGAACACTGGGCGTGTTTCATCATGGCCGCGGAAATAATTGGGCTCTTGTGGACGATCTCATGGAGCCATTCAGACCTATGGTGGACCAAATCGTGTTCACAAACATCAACTATGGCGCGGAACTAGATGCTGCACAAAAGACGGCAATTTCCACTGCTCTAACTTGGGCCTTCGAAGCTGGTGGAAAGTCATTAAGCACCGTTTTTAATGAATTTGGCCAGCACTATGGTCTGTATGTCGAGGGAGCAGTTCGTGACTTAAGCGTGCCCCGTTGGGAAGGAATCCTCGATGCCAGCGAAGGATAGTGAGCCAATGTGGTGTGTGGTGATGTTCGACCTGCCTGTTAAATCTAAGAAACAAACCAGTGAGGCAAACAAATTCCGAAACCATCTCTTGGACCTCGGATTCTGTAGATCCCAACTAAGCGTTTATGCCCAATACTTCCCACTTTCTTCTAGGATTGCCTCGACCGTCAAACAAATAAAGACTGCTCTCCCAGAAGGTGGCGATATCAGGATAGTTTCCGTCACTGATAATCAGTGGGCAAAAGCCATCAGATTTTCTAAGGCAGAGCCCTCTGAAGTAGAGGAAAAGCCTTCCCAACTCGTAATTTTTTAAAGCAAGATCGCCAATAAACTCCAGTTAAACGGCCCTTTTCGGGCCGCACTGAAGTCTATCAGGGGTAATGAGAACTGAACCCCAGCACATGACCACCTTGCCCAGGCTGCAATGGAAGTCTATCAGGGGTAATGAGAACTGAACCCCAGCAAGCACACCGCTTCTACGACCTCATGGCGAAGTCTATCAGGGTAATGAGAACTGAACCCCAGCACGTACTTTGTCACGCGTGCGCAGTCGCGAAGTCTATCAGGGGTAATGAGAACTGAACCCCAGCAAGCGCCTCACCGATGCCAAGTGCGCCCGAAGTCTATCAGGGGTAATGAGAACTGAACCCCAGCAAACTTCCCCATGGACGTGTTGCTGGCAGAAGTCTATCAGGGGTAATGAGAACTGAACCCCAGCCCGCCGTAACCCCATCCTTGGATATTTGGAAGTCTATCAGGGGTAATGAGAACTAAGCTCTGACTGGGAGATCCACAAGCGATGCGTTCACAGCTTCACTTTCGTGTCTCAGCCCCATTGACCCCAGCCCCCACCCAGGCTACGTTAGTTCCTACCTACCCTGAAGGAGGAACCATGTTACTGGCAGAGGCATTAGCAGAGCGCGCGCAGGCGCAGGAGCGGCTCAATGAGCTGCGCGAGCGCCTGCTCTCCGTCGTGCGCGTGCAGGAGGGCGATACCCCGGACGAGGATCCGGCCGAGCTTTTGCGCGAGTTGGAGAGCATTACCGGGCGCATCGATAAGCTCGTGCAGGCCATCAATGCCACGAACGTGGCCACCGATTTTGATGGCGAGAGGAACTTGATGCAGGCGCTGGCGCTTCGCGATGGCCTCGTGCGCACCCGCCGCATCTACCACGACCTCGCCCAAGCCGCGGGCGCGCGCCAGGACCGCTACTCCCGCGCGGAGATTAAGTTCGTGGCCACGCTTCCGGTAGCAGAGCTGCGCAAGCGGGTCGATGACCTGTCCAAGCAGTACCGGGAGCTTGATACCCGCATCCAGCAGTTGAACTGGAATACGGAACTGATAACTCCATAGCGAAGCTTTAGTCATGCCACGCCGCGCGCGTGGCGGTAGCCTTTGCGCACTTGCAGCGAGTATGCCCCCGCCTTCGAGGGGAAATTCGAGGACATCTAGGCACCCTTTGGCGTTAAAGGGTTGAGGAAGTTCGAGTCTTCCCACCGTATTGATGACCGCGCCGGCATAGGGTACACGGGTACATTGCGGGAAACCCTCGCAGTTATTGAGTATCGATTATTACCAGCATGCTGGGCAGTGCGTAGAGGTGAGGGTTGGGAATGGGGACTAAACTTTTTCGCGCCCACTATGCTGGGCGCTATGAGCGAGCAGAAGAATTACAGCACCGAAAATCCATTCCGCGAGGAATTGTGGCGCCCAGTTGAGGGCTTTGAGGATCTCACGGACGTCACCTACCACCGTCTGGCGGCGGACGGTCGGAAGAATGGGATTGTGCGCATCGCCATCGACAGGCCGGAGGTGCGCAATGCTTTCCGGCCGCACACCGTGGATGAGCTGTATCGCACTTTGGATCACGCCCGCCGCACCCCGGATGTGGGCACGATCTTGCTTACCGGCAATGGGCCCTCGCAAAAAGATGGCGGCTGGGCGTTTTGTTCCGGCGGTGACCAGCGCATTCGTGGGCGCTCAGGGTATCGCTATGCCACCGAGCACGTCCACGACGATGCCACGGCGGATGAATCCAGCGTCGATGAGGCCCGCGCCAAGGTAGAAGGCGGCCGCCTGCACATCCTGGAGGTCCAGCGCCTTATCCGCACCATGCCGAAGGTGGTTATCGCCGTGGTCAATGGGTGGGCCGCCGGCGGCGGGCACTCGCTGCACGTGGTCTGCGATATGACCGTGGCCTCCCGCCAGGAGGCGCGCTTTAAGCAGACGGACGCGGACGTTGGATCCTTCGATGCGGGCTATGGCTCGGCCTACCTGGCCAAGATGGTGGGCCAGAAATTCGCCCGCGAGATCTTCTTTTTGGGCCGCACCTACGATGCCCAGCGCATGTATGAGATGGGCGCGGTCAATGAGGTCGCGGACCATGGCGAGCTCGAGGATGCCGCCATCCGCATGGGCCAGGAAATCAATATGAAGTCCCCCACCGCCCAGCGCATGCTGAAATTCGCGTTCAACCTCACCGATGATGGCCTGATGGGCCAGCAGGTCTTCGCCGGAGAGGCCACCCGCTTGGCCTATATGACCGATGAGGCCGTCGAGGGCAAGCAGTCCTTCCTAGACAAGCGCGAGCCCAACTGGGACGAGTTCCCTTACTACTACTAAGGAGTACCCCGCACCGTGCTCATCGCATTTTGTATCCTGCTCGCGGTCCTCGCCGTCGCGGGCGTGCTCGGCTCCCGCGTGTGGATGCTGCGCCGCATTAAGGAGGCCGAGGCCAATAACGAGCGGCCCTTTGATCAGGAGGACACGTACCGCTGATTCCTGCATCGACTCACCCCGGCCGCAACCGGGGTTTGTCCCGCCGTGGCCTTAAGATCTAGTTCCGTGACTATCCTCGCCCCCTTGCCCGTCGATCCGCATGACCCCGCGGCCATCCTGCCGGACCTCGAATCCGCCATTGCCGGTAGGTCCTGCTTTTTGCCGCTGCCGCTTGCCGATGCCACCCGCGCCACCCTCCTGCGCAATTCCCAGCGCGCCGGCGAGCCCATCGCCGAGGACATCGCGCTCGTGGTCTCCACCTCCGGGTCCACCGGCACCCCAAAGGGCGCGCAACTAACGCCGGCCAACCTGGTCGCCAGCGCCGATGCCACTCACCAGGTCCTCGGCGGCCCGGGGCAATGGCTCTTGGCGATGCCCGCCCACCACATCGCCGGCATCCAGGTTCTCGTCCGCTCCCTGGTGGCCGGGGTGGATCCGCTCTGCCTCGATCTCAGCGCGGGCTTTAATATCTCTTCCTTCGCCCGCGCCGCCGCGGAGCTCTCCCGCACCGGCGACCGCACCTACACCGCGCTCACCCCGCTGCAGCTGGCCAAGGCCATGGATGTGCCGGAGGGCATCGATGCGCTCCAGAGTTTCGACGCCATCTTGGTGGGCGGTGCCGCCATCCACCCGCGCCTGCACGCCGCGGCCGCGGACCAGGGCATCACTATCACCACCACCTACGGTTCCTCCGAGACCGCCGGCGGCTGCGTCTACGATGGCCGCCCGCTGCCCGGGACGACCGCCCGCGTCCAGGACGGCCGCATCTTACTCGGCGGGCCCACCATCGCGCAGGGCTACCGCAATGCCCCAAGCCACGAGGCTTTTCCCGGAAACGGGTGGTTCGCCACTTCCGATGCCGGCGTCATCGAAGATGGCATCCTTACCGTCACCGGACGCCTCGATAATGTCATCGACTCCGGCGGGCTGAAACTGCACCCAGAGGTCTTGGAACGCGAGATCCTCCGCGTACCGGGTGTTGCCGAGGCGTGCGTCGTCGGCATCCTGCACCCGCGGCTGGGCCAGGCCATCGTGGCCGCCTATACCGGTGATGCTGAGCTTGGCGATATCTTCGAAGCCCTCGAAGACGCCGAACTCCCCCGCTGGCAGCTGCCTAAAGACTTAAAGCACCTCGCGGAATTTCCCACCACCGGCCCCGGCAAGGTTGACCGCCAGGCCGTCGCCGCCCTCTTTAACGCCTAGCCCCACCGCAGGCCCCAGCTTCCTGATTGCTTTACGCCCACTACGCAGTGGCACAATGGTGGCTATGACTTCATCAGCCGGTAATTATTCCGCGACCGCCAAGGATTGGATCAATGGCGCTCGCCCGCATACATGGGCCAATGCCTTCGCACCCGTTATCGCAGGTACGGGCGCAGCTTTCGGCATTAGCGGCGGGCATATCGGCCGCGCGCTGCTCGCGCTCATCGTGGCGTGGGCGCTTATCATCGGCGTGAACTATGCCAATGACTACTCCGATGGCATCCGCGGCACCGATGATGACCGCACCGGCCCGCAGCGGCTGACCGGCAGCGGGCTTGCGCAACCGCGCCACGTGAAATACGCCGCGTTCGGGTGCTTTGCCGTCGCCGGTTTGGCCGGAATCATCCTGTCGCTGGTGGCTGGTGCCTGGTGGCTGATCCTCATCGGCGCGCTGTGCATCGCCGGCGCGTGGTTTTATACCGGCGGCAAGAACCCCTACGGTTACCGCGGTTTGGGCGAGGTCGCCGTCTTTGTATTCTTCGGCCTCGTCGCCGTGCTGGGCACCGAATTTACCCAAGCCGGCCGCATTTCCTGGACGGGCCTGGCCCTGGCCATCGGCATCGGCGCCATGAGCTCCGGGGTGAACCTGGTCAATAATATCCGCGATATTCCCTCCGATGCCGAGGCCGGCAAGATCACCCTAGCGGTGCGGCTGGGCAATAAGAACGCCCGCCTGCTCTTTACCGGCCTGCTGCTTTTGCCCTTCGTGCTCACCATCGCGGTTGCCTTCGGCAGCTGGCTCGCGCTCGCCGGCCTGGTCTACTTCCCGTTTGCACTCCGCGCGGTGCGCACCGTCAATCGCGGCGCCACCGGGCCCGAGCTCATCCCCGTGCTGGGGCTGACCGGGCGCGCCATGCTCATCTGGGCAGTAATCGAGGCTATCGCCGTCGCCCTAGTGTAGGCCTCTAGGCTTGCGCGCCTAGGCTTCCGCGCGGCCTTCCAATTCGGCCTGCACCCACTGCTTATGCGCCTTGCGTTGCGCGGAGTATTCCGCCAGCGTCTGCGTGGCCTCGATGCGCCAGTTTTTAAATATCAGCATCGATAGCGGCAGGGCGACAAAGAGCGCCAGGAGCGCCGCCACGAGGACGGGGATGGGGAAACCAATCATTACCGCCAGCAGCTCGATAACCGCGGTGAGCGCGATAAAAAGCACCACGCGCGCGAGCCCGTATTTCCATAGCGCCTTGCGGGAGCGACGGCGCAGTTCGGGGTCCGGTTTTGGTGGCTCAGGATTGTGCGTCATGGGGGTCGATTGTACGCCGTACAGGTAGAATAATCTGCATGGGTCGACTAATCCTCCTACTGCTTTTTGTCCTCGCCGCCTACCTGGTGTGGAAGGCCTTTGGGCCATCATCCTGGAAGTCCCGCCAGGTTGAAGAACAACCGCGTTCCATCAAGGGCCCCGACGATGATGAGGAGTTCCTGTGGAACCTGGAAAAGGAGCGCTTCAAGCAGCGCCGCAAGCAGGAGGCCGAGGAAGAAAAACGCCGCCAGCGCCGCACTCGCGACGCCGACGGCAATAATGGTTCAAAGGGCCAGGACGACAACCAGGATTAATCCTTTGGCACGAACCGCATCTCAAGTCCCAGCGCTTCTGCCACGGCGGTAACCTTTTCCCACCGCACACCGGCCCCGCCGTGTTCGATGGTGTGGAGGGTGGAGCGGGAGACCTGGGCGGCATCGGCAAGCTGCTGCTGGACGATGCCCAACTCACGCCGCCGCTGCGCAATCTGCGCTCCCAAGCCCAAGATGAGCTCGTTATCGCCGGCGGGCTTTCCCTGTTTATTACGCGGGCTATGGTTGGTAGCCATTTAGTTCAGCCCCGCATAGGAGTGCAGGCCGGAGACCACCATATTGATAAAGAAGAGGTTGAAGACCATCACCGCCATCGCTAGGACGTTGATCCACGGCGCCGCCTTGCGGAAGGCCGGGGTCGCACGCGCGTGCAGGTAGGCCGCATAGAGGATCCAGGTGGCAAAAGACACGGTTTCCTTCGGGTCCCAGCCCCAAGGGCGGCCCCACGCGGATTCGGCCCAGATGGCGCCCAAGATGATGCCCAGGCCCAGGGTGGGCAGGGTGATAACGCCCAAGCGGTATGCCAGGCGGTCAATCTTGGCCGCGGACGGCAGCGGATAAGCCAGCGCGCCAAAGAAGCCACGCTCCGCGTCCTTTGGCTGCCACTGGCGCAACAGGCTCAAAAGCGAGGCGATGCCGGAAACGATGCCGATGGACGCGCCCAAGGACACCACCGTGACGTGGATGGGCAGCCAGTGCGACTGCAGCGCCGGCACCACCGGTGCGGAATCCGCATAGAGCTTGGTGGAACCGTAAAACATCAGCGCCAGGACCGGGGTAAGGATCCACGGCCAGACCGTGCGCCATTCCTTGCGCTGCATGGCCATATTGCCCACCAGCAGCACGCCGAAGCACACCATCAATACATATTCGTAGAGGTTGCCAAATGGGAAACGGCTCGTAGCCAGCCCGCGCAGCACGATGGCCGCGGCGTGCAGGGCAATGCCAACCCACATCAGCGAGGTGGTCATGCCGCCGAGCTTATCCAGCTTGCGTTCCTTTTCCGTGACCTTTTTCTCGCTCATGGTTGCTGCCGCGGAGGCTGCCTCAGCTTCGTAATCGGTGCTGGCATCCGTTGCGCCCGTGCCGGTTGCAGCGTCAGAGCCGGTGGCGGTAGCGGTAGCGGTGCCAGCCTCGGCCCCTGCGCCGACCAATACCTTGGACGCCTCCGAGCGGCCCACGCGGCGCGCCTCGATGAGGCTGCGTATGCGGCCGTAGTACAACAGCGACATCAATAGCGCGACGCAGTACACCACGAATGCGGTCTGCACCGCGAGATCCGAGAAGTTCGACAGATTCTGATCAATCTGCAAGGGAGTCCACCTAGCCTTCACACGTGCGGGATAACGCTGATTACCTTACTCATGCAAGCAGCGGGATCCAACTATAGTTGGATCAATCATCAGTATAGAGTTTGTCTTCTTCCACCTCATCTGGATCCGGAAGCTCCAAGAGCGCGCGGTGCAGCTCGTGGAATTCCTCGGACCAGCCGGCGCGGTCGGTGCGAGCAAGACCACCCATCTCGATGGTGGTGCCGCCGGCAGACTCCGGCCGCAGGCGAATATAGACGCGGCGGCGCTTAATCATCAGCGAGGCCACGAGGGACACCAGCATGATCAGCGATGATGCCAGCACCCACTTCTGGAATGGGTCATAGGAGACCTGGTAATTGGCAAATTCATTGGCACCGTCAAAGGTGATCTTGGTGCCATCATCAAGCGTGACGTCATCGCCCTGGCTCAGGTTCACGCGGTCGATCTTCTGCAGCTGCCCCGAGTGCACGAGGCTTGAATCCAGCGAGAAGAGCGACTGCGGCGTACCGGTATCGAGGCCGGCATCACCGCGGTAGATATCGACCGCCAGCGCAGGATCGTTCAGGCCCGGGTGGGAGGACTGCAAAAGCTTGCCGTTCTCACCGCTCCACTCGGCCGTCGGGGCGAAAAGCCCCTGGATGGCCAGCTGGTTTTGGCGGCGCTCGAAAAGGTCCGGGTACATGCCCGCAGGCGGGTCAAAGCGCAGCACGCCCGAAGACAGGAAGAAGGTCGTGTCAGTGGGCTGGAATTGGATGGTCTGCGTGCGCTTTTCCCCATCCGGCCACTCCACCGTCACCGTCGGTGCATAGCCGTGGCCCTGCAGATAGACGCGGTTTTGCGCCAGGCGCAGCGGGTGGTTGACCTTGAGCTCATAGTCCTTCCATTCGGAAGGATCCTTATAAATATCGTCGCCTTCCGCATAGGAGACATTGGAGGTGAACATCTCCGCTTGGCCATTGGGAAGGTACTTCGCGGTGAAGTCATGCGCGGTCATGCAGAAGGGGTGGAGCCCGGTGCCATCGAAAAGCGGCCCTGCCCGGAAGGAGTCAAAGTTCGAGGTGGAGGTATTACAAAACTCCGTGGACTGCTCCAGCGAGGTATTGCCGCCCTGCGAGCCGGATTCCGTAACCACGATGACCTGGCCTTCGTAGTTGACCAGGCGGCCGGCAGCTACGGTGACCAGGATCGCCACCAGGGCGACGTGGAAAATGAGGTTGGCCAGCTCGCGGCCGTAGCCGCGCTCGGCGGAAAAGGCGTGCACCCCGGCGCGGTCCTTATCCGGGCTGTATTCGGCCACGCGCCACTTTTTCAGGCGCTTGTAGATCTCCGCGCTGAGTTCTTCCTCGCTCTTATCCGAATGCCCCTCGGCACTTAGCGGCAGGCGGTGCAGGTACTTCGGCGCGCGCGTGGGCTGCGTGCGCCACGCCTTGTAGTGATCGATGGAGCGCGGAATGATGCAGCCAATAAGCGAGACCGCCAAAAGCAGGAAGATGGCTTGGAACCAGATGGAGGAAAAGACATCAAAAAGCTGCAGCTTATCGTAGATTTCCGCTACGGTGCCATTGGATTCGATGAACTCCTGCACGTTCTGCTCGTTAAGGTCGCGCTGCGGCAAGAGGGAGCCGGGGATGGCGGCGAGCGCTAGCAGGAAAAGCAGGGCCAGCGCGGTGCGCATGCTGGTAAGCCAGCGCCAGGCTTTGCGGATATATTTCACGTTTCTCCTAAATGAGGGTTGCGCCGTAGTCCACGGTCCATTTCTGGATATAGGAAATAAACTCGCCCCACAGGCCGGTAATCAGGGCAACGCCCACGAGGATCATCGCCACGCCGCCAATGATCTGAATGGTGCGCGAGTGCTTGCGGGCCCACGAAATGGTGCGCATCGCCCGCGCGGACCCCAGCGCCACCAGCAGGAACGGCAGTCCAAGGCCCAGGCAATAGCCCACGATGAGCAGGGCGCCGCGGGCGGCGGTCATGCCTTCGGTGCCGGCGGAAATGGACACAATCGCCGCCAGCGTGGGTCCCAGGCACGGCGTCCAGCCCAGCGCGAAAACGCCGCCCAAAAGCGGCGCGCCCAGCCACGTGGTCCAGCGCTTTGGCGCCAGGCGGGTATCTTTCTGCAGCGCTGGAATAGCCCCCAGGAAGACCACGCCCATCAAGATGGTGACGCCGCCGCCCACGCGCATCAGCGTATCGGCGTTGAGCGTGAGCGCGGAAATCGCGCCAAAGACCGAGACCGTCGCCAGCACAAAGACCACGGTAAAGCCCAAGATAAACAGTGCTGCCGCCAGAACGACGGCCCATTGCCTGCGCTTGCCGACGCCCACCCCCAGCTTCTCGTCATAGTTCACCTCACCGCCAACCACGCTGGCGAGGTAGGAGATATAGCCGGGCACCAGCGGGATGACGCAGGGGCTGGCAAAGCTGACAAGACCCGCCAGAGCCGCGGCGAGGATGCCGAGGATCAACGGGCCGGAGGTGGCAGCTTCGGCAAACGAACCGCCGATATTTGCTGCGTATTCCATTTATTCCTTTTCTAATTCATCCACAACATCCATCACGTCATCGGTGGTGATGGACCGCAAGAAAACGGTAGCCGGGCGGTGTTGTTTATCCAAGACGATCGTGGTCGGCACCACGGACGTAGGTACGCCGCCTAGCGCGGCGGCCGTCTTAAACGGCGGGTCATAGATGGAGGGGTAGTCCAGGCCGTTATCGTCCAAGAAGTCATTGGATACCTGCGGGTTATAGTCGCGCACGTTGATGCCTAGGACCGTGCCCAAGTCACGTTTTTGCAGCTCGGCGTGCACCGCCTGCAGGTCATCGGCCTCGGCGCGGCACGGCGCGCACCACTGACCCCAGGAATTCAAGACCACGACTTCGCCCTCGTAATCGTCCAAGGAAATGGTCTTATCCGTATCGCGGACGTCCGCGCCGCTAAAACTGCGCAGCGGTTTCCTATCGGCTTCCTCGTAGTGAATTTCCCGCTCCCCGCCCGGGGAGATGAATTCGAATTCGCCGCCGGTAGCCACCGCGTTCTGTGCGTTGTCGGCGTCCTGCGTGCAGGCGGAAAGGGTCAAGGCGGTTACAGAAAGCGCGGCTGCCACAACGCGCGTTGCCGCACGGGTGCGTGTGCGTGCCATTAAATCTCCTGCGCCGGCGCGGAGTAGAAGATATCGGTGACCTGGTTATCCTCAAAGAGCAGCGAGGTTACCGAGGCCAGCGCACACTCGCGGTTCCACGGCGCATGCGGCAAGCGCTGGCCCAGCACCGTGCGCTGCACCATCACGATGGGCAGCTGGTGGCTCACCAGCACGGCCTCGTGCCCCTCCGCCGCGGTATGCGCGCGGTCGACCGCACCGAGCATGCGCTCGGCGATGCCCTCATAAGCCTCACCCCACGACGGCTCCAGCGGGTTGACCATCTTGGGCCAGTGCCGCGGGTTCCACAGCGCCGAGCGCAAGCCCTTGGTGCGCAGGCCTTCGAATTGGTTGCCGGATTCAATGAGCGTCTTATCGACGTCCACATTTAACCCCGTCACCTGCGCAATCGGCCGCGCCGTTTCCTGCGCGCGCTGCAGCGGCGAGGCCGCCAAATAGGTCACATCATGATTGCGAAAGCTTTCCGCCGTGCGCGCGGCCATGGAATGCCCGCGCGAGGATAGGTGGTAGCCCGGGATGCGCCCGTACAGGATCTTTCCCGGGTTGTGTACCTCGCCATGGCGCACGAGGTGAACGATGGTGCGTGTCATGTCTCTCCTTGTTGAGTAGGCCTAATTGCGCAGGCCTTATTGTGCGGGACGCGCTGCGGCCGCGGCCTTCGCGGCGGGCTTGAGGGCGGAATCGATGCGCTCAAAGTCGGCATCGCCAAGAGCATCAGAGACGAACCAAGTCTCGAACGCGCTCGGTGCCACGTAGATGCCATTTTCAAGCAGCGCGTGGAAGAACGGGGCAAAGCGGAAGTTCTCCGCGGCCTGCATGTCCGCAAAGTTGCGGCCCTCGCCCTCTGCAAAACGAATGGAGAACATAGATGCCGCACGCTGAATGTGGTGCGCCACGCCCTCGGCCTCCAGCGCGGAGGAAATCATCGCGCCGAGCTGGTCGGCCTTTTCCTGCAGGCGGGGGTAGAGGGATTCATCGGCAAGCTGCAGCGACTTCAGGCCTGAGGCCATCGCCACCGGGTTACCGGACAAGGTGCCCGCCTGGTAGACCGGACCGTCCGGCGCCAGGTAGTCCATGACCTCGGCGCGACCACCAAAGGCCGCAGCCGGCAAGCCACCAGAGACCACCTTGCCAAAGGTCACTAAGTCCGCCGCCACGCCATCGACGCCGTACCAGCCCTTATAGGAGGTGCGGAAGCCGGTCATGACCTCGTCAAGGATGAGCAGGGCACCATCGGCATGCGCGATCTCCTTCAGTGCCGCGTTGAAGCCCTCATTCGGGGCCACGGTGCCCATATTGCCGGCAGAGGCCTCCGCAATGATGCAGGCAATCTGGCCCTCGTTCTCCGCAAAAGCCTCGCGCACCGCATCCAGATCGTTATAAGGAACGACGATAGTGTCCTTCGCCGTCGCCCCCGTAACGCCCGGCGAATCCGGCAGGCCGAACGTCGCCACGCCCGAGCCTGCCGATGCCAACAGCGCATCCACGTGCCCGTGGTAGCAACCCTCAAACTTCAGCACCTTCGCGCGGCCCGTATAGCCGCGGGCCAAACGCACCGCCGACATGGTTGCCTCCGTGCCGGAGTTAACCATGCGCACCTTATCGGCCGCGGTGCGCTTGACGATTTCCTCCGCCAGCAGCGCCTCGCCCTCCGTCGGCGTGCCGAAACTCAGCCCGCCGGTGGCAGCCTGCTGCACAGCCTCGACGATTTCCGGGTGCGCATTGCCGTGGATCATCGGGCCATACGAGCTCACGAGGTCGACGTACTCATTGCCGTCGACATCCCACAGGCGCGATCCCGCGCCCCGCTCAATCACGCGGGCCTGGCCGCCCACGGAGCCGAAAGCGCGCACCGGCGAGTTCACCCCGCCCGGGATCACTTTGGAGGAACGCTCGAACCACTGTTGCGACTGGGAAGTATTAGGCATGTCTGTCATTCTAGCGACTCGCGCGCCATACAAAAGTTTGACTGTGCATGTCGGCGTAATTCACAGCAACCCACAAAGCTTCCCCGCGGTTCCATGACACGTCATAGAAACAGCATTCCCGCTGAGATGGCACACTGGGGAGGTATGAAGATTGCATTTTTAGGAACCGGACGCATGGGCACCGAGCTTGCCCGACACCTACTAACTGAACACGAGCTGACGGTGTGGAACCGCACCGCCGAGCGCGCGCAGCCCCTCGTGGATGAGGGCGCCGCGCTCGCCGATACCCCCGCCGCCGCCATCGAGGGCGCCGAGGTCATCATCACCTCCCTCTTTGGCCCTGACCAGATCCGCGAGGTGGTCATCGAGCCGCAGCTCATCCCCGAGGGCATTACCTGGATCGACACCACGACGGTCTCGCCTGACGATGCCCGCGAGTTCGCCGCCGCCGTCGGCTCCTACGTCCACTCCCCCGTCGTGGGCTCGCTGGGCCCGGCGCGGGAAGGCAACCTGGGCGTTTATGTCGGCACGCCTGACGATGACCGCCGCGAGGTCGCCCTCGGCCTTGCCGAGGCCTGGGCCGGCGAAGAGAAGCTGATTGGGGTGGAAACGGCGGCGACGGCGGCCATCGGCAAGCTGCTGGCCAACCTTGCTCTAGCCGTGACCGCCGAAGGCCTGCTCGAGGCCCTGCAGCTCGGCGAATCCGAGGGGCTCGATTCCGAGGTCATCCTGCAGATGCTCGACATCACCGGCCTGTCGTTCATGTCGAATATGAAAGGCCCGTTCATCACCGGCGAGCGCAATACCGACCCGGGCGATTTCACCGTCGACGCCTTGGCCAAGGACGCCAAGCTCATGGAGAAGACCTCCGACAAGCCCCTGCCCGCCGTATCCGCCGCCATCGAGCGCTTCGCCGAGATGCAGGACATGGGCCACGGGAACCAGGACTTCTCGTCCATCTTCGTTTTCCGCAATAAGGGCTAGTTATTCACATGTCGCGTCAACGAACCGCGGCTTTTTAGCGCTTTTGGGCCGAGTTATCCACAGGCTCCACCCGCGCGCCGCGCTTTAGTTGCGCTATCACCTTAGGCTGCGGGGCATGACAGCACTTCAGGCATACCTCGCGGCCTTAGCGCCCGGCATCGACATCGTCGCCGGGTGCACTGGCATGTCCGCCCGCGAGCTACGCGCGGCCGGTGCGCCGAACCGGACTGCGCGCACGCTGCTCACGCTTGCCGATGCCTTCTTCTCCCCCACCTCCTTTTCCCGGCAACAACGCCGCGCCGTGGCCGCCGCCCGCGAACACGCCCACGCGCTGCCAACGCTGGAGGTTATCGAGCGCTACGCCACGCGCGCCAAGACCAAGCGCCAGGCGTGGCAGCTGCGGGTGGAGCTCTGCCGCACCGCTGCGGATACCGATGAGATGGAAAAACTCGCGCGCAAGAAGCTGCGTGAAATCAATCCACCCACCCCACCGCGCCCCGGCGTGCGCATTCGCCGCCGCAAGGACGCGCCGTGGACGCTCGCGATTACAGGGCCGTCCTCCCTCATCGCGGACTTAGAGTCCAATCTGGACGAGGATGCGCCTTTAGATTCCGTCGCGGGGCTTTTCTCCGGCTCCGCCGCCCCGCGCCCCACGGTGACGACCAATGCGATCATCACGCTCGACGAGCTCGACCGCATCATCGACGGTGACGGCGAGGAAATCACCATCCAACTCACCAATGGTGCGCGGCTTACCGGCGCCGAATTGGTCGCGCGCACGCTTTCCGAGCGTGGCCTTATCACCCTCGTGCATCCCTTCGAGGGCGCGGTGAACCTCTACCGCACCGAGCGCATGGCCAACGAGAAGCAGCGGCTCATGGCCGCCGCCGAAAATCCTGTCTGCCCGTGGCCGCGGTGCAACTATCCCGCGGATAAGTGCCAAATCCACCACCTAGAAGCCTGGCAGCACGGCGGCGATACCAATATGGCCAACCTTGCGGCCTGCTGCCCGTACCACAACGGCGTCAACGACGATGACCCGAATGCACCGCCGCGCCGCGGTCGCCTCGCCCGCAGACGCGGGCGGGTGGTGTGGCAACCACCATGGGCCGATGCCGTGCCCGAAGCCGTGCCCGACTCCAGCGCCGAAACCTAGCGCCCAGGCCCCAACCGGCATTCCCGGCCGAGGGGTCAGGCCCTAGCACATGCCAATTATCTGCGCGCATGTCAGGTTTCCGCACGCGCGTGCATTGGCCACAAGCGCCTGGTCAGGCAGCAGTAACCCTGCTGCCTGTTTAGGCATGCCCAAATCCGACTCGCTGCTTCTTCGAATCGCGTCGCGGTTCAGCCGAGACACAGCCGGTGATGCTTAACCACCGGCAGCACCAACCACCAACTTCGCTAGCTGCAACCGGCGCTGGCTCCCAGTGGAGTCAACTACAGCCGGGGTTAGTTTCAACCAGCGCGGGCTGCAAGTGGTGCCAGTGGCAAGCAGCGTTAATTGCAGCCGCGCGAGCTAGCTGCTGGCGATGCGGGCGGCGGCAGCGCGCGCATCCGCGATGACCGCAGGCACGCCCACGCCGCCGGCCCAGGCACCGGTGACGTCGACGCCTGCGGATTGAGACAAGGCATCGCGCACGGCTGCCGCAGTCTCGAGGTGGGTGGCATCAAAGCGCGGTAGGCCGCCGAACCAACGTTGGGTGAAGATTTCGGCGACGCCAGCAGCGCGGCCGTCGAAGCCGGTCAGGTGTTGCAGGTCATCGAGGGCGTAGTCCACGAGGTCGTCTTCTTCGGCGCGGACGATGGCGTCGTCGCCGAACCGGCCGAACGAGGCACGCACCAGCGCCCCGCCGCGCTCTGCCAGGTGCGGCCATTTGCGCGATGACAGCGTGAATGCCTTTGCGTGCACGTCATCTTGGTCGGTGGCGACGAGGATGCCGGAGTTTTGTGGCAACGCGGTACCGGAGGGATCGGTATCGGAGTCGAATTTGAGGCCCACGACTGCCGATGCCGCCAGCTTCACCCCCTTCAACCGCGTTGCCGCATCCGGAGCCACCTTGGGCAGCAGGCGCGCGGCGGTCGGTGCCGGGGTAGCTACCAGCACGCGGTCGAAGGGCGCAGTATCGCCCGGCGCGCCGGCCAGGCGGAACTTATCGCCCTCGCGTGTGATGCCAGAAATGAATGTGTCAACGAAAATCTTGGCGCGGGATTTTTCGGCCAGGGTCTCATAGAGTTCGGCGTAGCCGCCGCGGAAGGTCTGGAAAACGGGCCCGCCGGCGCTGGGGTTCTCTGCACGGGATTCCTCGAGGGAGCGCACGGCCGCAGAGAGGGTGACGGGGCCGGAGGCGGAGAGGGTATCGAAGGCATCGGCAAGCGTGGGGATGGTGGCGCGCAGGCCCAGGTCATCGGCGGTGCATGAGTACACCCCGCCCAGCAGCGCGGAAACAACGCGGTCCACCAGGTCGCCGCCATATTGTTGACGCACCAACTCACCGACCGAGACGTCGCCGCCCACGGCCCACTCAAAGGGCTGCTCGTTATCGATGCGCCGCACCGTGTCCTCCGAAACCAGATGCGCAACCGGCTCGGAATGCGACGGAATGCCCATCACCCCGCCCTGCGGCAGGGCCTTGAGCTCCCCGCTGTAGACCAGCGAGCGCAAACCTGACGGGTCAACTAAACTGCCGCCCAAGCCGAGGGCGTGGAAGAAGTCCACGGCATCGCGCCGACGGGCGAGGAATGCCTCGGCACCCATGTCGGTGGGGCCGTCATTAAACGGCACGGAATACAGCTTCCCACCGATGCGCCCGGCGGCCTCGAAAACCTCGACGTCGTGATCGCGCAGTTCGTAGGCGGCGGTAAGGCCGGCGAGGCCGGCACCGATGATGGCAATACGCATTTAGCCCTCCTCGTGAATGATGGATACGGCGCGGGTGATGGCCTCCGCGTCGGTAGTGGGCAGCACCCCGTGCCCAAGGTTCCAAATGTGGGTGTCGATATCGCCGCGCTGCTGGGCGCGCTCGACCTCGCCGCGGATGGTGCGCACGGCTTGGCGCACTGCATCGTCGCCGGCAAAAAGCAGCGCCGGGTCGAGGTTGCCCTGCAGCACGCGGGAGCTCACGCGCTGGGCGGCGGCGTCCATGGCCACGCGGTAGTCCACGCCCATGACCTCGGAGCCGGCTTCGGACATCGCCGGCAGCAGCTCGCCGGTGCCCACGCCGAAGTGGATGCGCGGAATATCGACGCTGGCCAGGATTTCCTGCGAATATGGCAGCACGAATTCGCGGTAGTCGCGCTCGTTGAGGTAGCCGGCCCAGGAATCGAAAAGCTGCATGGCATCGATGCCGGCATCGACCTGCACCCGCAGGAAGTTAATGATGGTGGGCACGAGCCGGCGCATGAGCATGTGCCACGTCTCAGGCTCGGCGTGCATGAGCGCCTTGGTGCGCTCGTGGTTCTTGGATGGCCCGCCCTCGATAAGGTAGCTGGCCAGGGTAAATGGCGCGCCTACGAACCCGATGAGCGCTTGGGTCTCGGTCAGCTCGCCGAGGATCCCCGCGATGCCCTGGGCAACTTCGGGCACGTCGGTATCAAGAATAGGCAGCTTGCCGATGTCCCCCTTCTCCCTCACCGCCTTCTCCATCACCGGCCCGCGGCCGGGCACGATATCGACGTTGACGCCGGCTGCCTTGAGCGGGACCACGATATCGGAAAAGAGGATGGCCGCGTCCACGTCATGGCGGCGCACCGGCTGCAGGGTGATTTCTGCGAGGAGTTCCGGCATGAAGCAAGAGTCCAGCATGCCGATGCCCTCGCGGGCGGCGCGGTACTCCGGCAGGGAGCGACCAGCTTGACGCATCAACCACACTGGCGGGCGGGAGGGGGTGCGGCCGAGCGCGGCATCGATAATGGGGGCGCGGTTAAGTCGAGACATACTCCTCATTATGAATCAAAAGTTGGAGCAGGGGCTAATTTGCCGCGCCGCGGGTCTTGCGTTCCCTGTGCGCAAACCAGGCGTCAGTCGCTCCCGTGGAGGCTGCGGTGGGCAATGAACCGGTTGGACTGGGGCCGGAAGAGCAGGACCACCGCGATAAGCAGCGTCACGGCGATCAGTAGCAGGCCGAGACCACCGATACCAAGCGCCAAAGCTGCGATATTGAAAAAGAGGGCAATCGCAATGACGACTGAAATAATGCGGCGCGCCCACTTCGATCCATTGGCGAGTTGCGCGGAAAAGAGCGCCAGAATGATTGCGCCGATGATATTAAATACCGAGACGAATAAGCGGTTCGACCGCACATACTCGGCGATGCGCGAATCCGAGGGCTCCATCTGTTCGCCGCCTCCGCCGAAGATACCGACCATGCCGCTAACCAGCATGATGACGGCTGCAACAACGAGCACCCAATACGCCCACTGGAGAGGGCGCGGCCACACGGACAGGTCTTGTTCCTGGGTGATGTTTTGTACGGGGCGGTTATAGTCGCGGGGGCCTGGGCGTTGATTCTTATCCGCAGCACCGTCGCTTTGACCGTCATCGCGCCGGCCGTGGCCGGGGAACATACTGGTCATCGGTTGTCCTTGTGGTCATCGCCAAGCGATTGCTGGGAGGAAGTTTCCTTACCCCGATCCTTGGCACCCTTCTCCTTGGCTTCCTGCTTTTCGCGCTTCTCACGCTCTTTATCCCGGCGCGCCTGCTCCAGTTCCTTTTCCAGCTCGCGCATTTGCGCGAGTTCGCCAGTGTAGTCGAGGGTGTCGGGCTTAATGGAAAAAATGAGCCCCAATACGGCGGCGACGCCGACCAAGATTTGTACCATGCCGTCAGCGGCAAAGAGCCAGTCGGGGACGTCAGCACCCGTGGGCGTGACCATGAAAGTCAGCAGGATGCGGAAACCGAAGTAAATGGAAAAGGCGAACCAGATGCGGCGCGAGGTGCCCGCGCGTTTTGATGGCCCCGCCAGCGACTTCAGCAAAAAGAGCAGCAGCACCAGCACGCCGATGGCAATGGCAGCCGATAGCGCCACCGACCCATAGGCGGCCATTTCAATTAAGGAGTCCGAAACTTCTTCGCCGTCTTCGCCACCCGAGGTGCTTTCGACCATCTGCTTGGCCTGCGCCATGAGCACATCGTGGTTGAGCAGGGTCAGCACCACATTAAGGATTTGGTGGACGGTCTCGCCGGCGACGACGCCCAGCCAAAGCCACAGCATGTAGACCACGGTCTCGGGGCGCTTGGAACCGCCCTGCGAGCCCTTGCCGCGCTGGTCACGCGGGTCACGCGGGTCACCGGGCTGCGGCGATCCAGGCTGCAGCTTAGGCCGCGATTCTCGTTGAGGCTCTCGCTGCTTATCGCGCTGTGGCCCAGGATTGCCGGCCTGTGGCGACTCGGGCTGCGGCGACTCAGGGCGCGGCGACGGACGAGAAGAAGGCTGTGTCACAAGAATCCTTTACTTGAGCAGGCGTGCGGCTTCGGTGGCGAAGTACGTCAGGATCTGGTCGGCACCGGCGCGCTTGAAGGCGGTGAGCGACTCGAGCATGATGGCCTCGCCATCGACCCAGCCGTTGGCGGCACCGGCCTTGATCATCGCGTACTCGCCGGAGACCTGGTACACGGCGACGGGTACCGAAGAGGTCTCCGCGATTGCGGACAAGACATCCAAATACGGCAGGCCCGGCTTGACCATGACGAAGTCGGCACCTTCCTCGATATCGAGCTCGGCCTCCAAAAGGGATTCGCGGAAGTTGCGCGGGTCCTGCTGGTAGGTGCGGCGGTCGCCCTCGAGGGAGGAGCCGACGGCTTCGCGGAAGGGGCCGAAGAAGGCGGAGGCGTACTTCGCGGAGTAGGCCATGATGGATACGTCATCGCGCCCGGCTTCATCGAGATCAGCGCGGATGGCGGCAACCTGGCCGTCCATCATGCCCGACGGTGAAATGATCTGCGCGCCGGCTTCAGCCTGGGAGCGGGCCATTTTTTGGTAGAGCTGGACGGATTCATCGTTAAGCACGCGGCCCTGGTCATCGAGGACGCCGCAGTGCCCGTGCGAGGTGAACTCGTCGAGGCAGGTATCGGCCATGATGATGAGGTCATCGCCAAATTCCTCCCGCAGGGCGGCAATGCCGCGGTTCAAAATGCCGTCGGGATTCCAGGCCACGGAGCCGGTGGCGTCCTTGTCCTTTTCCAGCGGAACGCCGAAGAGATCCACGCAGGTAACGCCGGCCTCGAGGGCTTCTTCGGTCGCGCGGCGCAGCGAGTCAAAGGTGTGCTGGTACACGCCGGGCATTGAAGAAATCTCATTCGGCTCATCGAGGCCGTCTGCGATAAACATCGGCAGAATTAAGTCCGATGGGCGCAGCGTGGTTTCGGCCACGAGGTTGCGCATCTGCGGCGTGGAGCGCAGGCGTCGGGGGCGGCGGGCAGGAAATGAGCTCATTGGGTACTCCTTAGAGCGAGACTAAAAACTTACGCCTTCTCGACCTTAGTAGTCTTCTTGCGCGCGCGACGCTTCTTGCGGGGCGCGGGCAGGTTACCGGCGGCGCGGAGGGCGGCGACGTGGCTAGCGAGGGCATCGACAAGCGCGGGTACGTCCGCAACATCTGGCACGACATCGACGCGCAGGCCCAGCTCTTCTGCTGCTGCGCTTGCCGATGGCCCGATGCACGCGATGATCGTCCGCTGGTGCGGCTTGCCGGCAATACCCACCAGGTTGCGCACGGTGGAACCGGAGGTAAAGGCCACGGCGTCGAAGCCACCAGTCTTGATCATGTCGCGGATTTCTGCCGAGGGCGGGGCGGCGCGCACGGTGCGGTAGGCCACGACGTCATCGACGTCCCACTGGAGGGCCTGGAGGCCATCGACAAGCGTATCGGCGGCGATATCGGTGCGCGGCAGGAGCACGCGGCTGACGGCATCGATGTCTTCGACGTAATTGGGAAAGACCTCGAGCAGGCCCTCTGCGTTTTGCTTCTTCTTGTGCGGCAAAAGCTCCGGCACCATGCCCTTGGCGCGGATGGCATCGGCGGTCTTGGTGCCTACGGCGGCAAGGTGCACGCCGGCGAAATCGCGGGCGTCCAGGCCGAGCTGGGAAATCTTATCCCACACGGCGGTCACGGCGTTGACGGAGGTAAAGACGATCCACTTGTAGCGGCCTTCGACGATGCCCTTGATGGCGCGGTCCATCTGCGCTGGGTTGCGCGGCGGCTCAATGGAAATCGTCGGCACGTTCTGCGGGATGGCGCCGTAGCCGGCTAGGCGCGCGGACATGGACCCAGCCTGTTCCTTGGTGCGCGGCACCAGCACGCGCCAGCCATAGAGCGGGCGGTTTTCCCACCACGAGTATTTGGTGCGGTCATCGATGCTGCGGCCAAGGGTCACCACCAGCGGGCCGGACAAATCCGCGTCCAGCTTGGCGATGGTCCCCAGCGTCGTCTCGTACGTGTGCTGCAGGCGCGTTGTGCCGTGGACGGTCACAAAGGCCTCGGTTTCCGCCGGCATGCCGCGCTGCTGCAGCTCGGTGGATATCTCCGCGAGGTCTTCCTTGGTGGCCTGCAAGACGATGGGCTGGGTGGCATTGGCGAGCGCGTCCCAGTCGGCGCCATCGGTGACATCGGCCTCCGTGTACGTCGATCCCAGGGCTAGCCCGGCAAAAGACGGCACGGTCGAGGGCAGGGACATGCCCGGCACGACCTGGAATTCCAGGCCCGCGGAAGCCACGGCGTTGATCTCGGCCTTAATGGATTCGCGGTTGAGCGGGTTGCCGGTCACGAGGCGGATGACGTCCTCGCCATCGGCCTCGGCAAGGCACTCGCGCAGCTGGCTTACGATGTCCTCGCCCGGTGCGTAGAGCACCGCGGCGGTCGGTGCCGGCGGGCGGGGCGGCTTGCGGCGCGCGCCCTTGGCCTTGGCATCGGCGCACATCTGCGCGTATTCCTCTTCCGCGGCATCCAGCAGCTCTTGCGGGACGGGCAGCGCGGTGGCGACAGCATCGCGCACGCCCTGCATGACCTGCGGATCGGTCACGGCGATAGCGTTATTGGCCAGAACTTCGCGGGCGCGGACGGTCAGCAGGTCTGGGTTTCCCGGACCAGCGCCCACGAAGACGATCTTGCCCAACTGGGTGTCTGACACAGCATTGCTCATAAAGTTCTTTTCTAGATCTGGGCCCGCGGCACCGCACACGGACATGATCGCCTGCAGTGTTTCTCCCCGCGCCGTCGGTGGGTATCAAGGTCATAACGGCCAAAATCCCAGGCGCTACGTCCTGGGATGCCCTTAAAGGGGGCCGGGTATCATTGCAAAAAATGATCTATGGTATCTACACCTTAAATTATTAGCGCTTAAAGTAGAAATTACTGACCTAGCAGATCGGCCGCGCCTTGGGCGAAAAGCTCATCAGAGACCCGCGCGCCCAACTCCGCCGCTTCCGCTGCGTCCGCCGCAGTGCCGGAGGCGGTGGCGGTCAATTGGCGGGAACCATCCAGCGCAAAGACGCCGCCGCGCACCGTTAATTGATCGCCATTCCAGCGGGACGTGGCGGCCACGGGCGCGGTGCAGCCGGCCTCGAGGCGGGCGAGGACGGCGCGCTCGGCGAGGGCGGCGGCGGTGGCTTGATCATCGACAACAGTATCGAGCGCCGCGGCCGCCTCAGTGCCGGCGACGGCCTCGATGGCGAGCGCACCCTGGGCAGGAGCGGGCATGAATAATTCTGGGTCGAAGATATCGCTCGCCCGGTCCTCGTAGCCGCCGCGCAGCAAGCCAGCATAGGCCAACACCACGGCATCGAGCTCGCCATCGGTCACCTTGGACATGCGGGTATCGATATTGCCGCGCAGCGGGCGGATCTCCAGGTCCGGGCGCAGGGCGGCCAGCTGGGAGATGCGGCGCGGCGCCGAGGTTCCCACCCGCGCGCCCTCCGGCAGCTGCATCAGGCTCATCCCGTCACGGGCGACCAGCACCTCGCGGCTGTCTTGGCGCTGCGGGATAACCAAGCGGAAGCGGTCATCCTCGGCCGTGGGCAGGTCTTTGAAAGAGTGCACGGCGATATCACATTCGCCGCGGTACAGCGCCTCGCGCAGCGCCTGGGTGAATACGCCCACGCCGATGCGTTCGACTGGGGCCATATTGGTATCGCCTGCGGTGGTGACGATGTGGAGTTCGGAATCGAATCCGGCATCGATAAGCCAATCGCGGACGTGTCCTGCCTGGGTGGTGGCAAGCTTGGAGCCACGGGTACCAATCTGGAACATTTACGCCTCCTTATTCAGCGTGGGCAATTCATTGACGGCCACGGCAACGCCGGAGCCTTCTAGCTGCAGGCCAAAGAGTTCCTGCAGGGCATTTTCGCTGCTAAAGCTGCTATCCGATGCCGCCAGCTTCTTCGCCCGCACCGTCGGTTCATGCAGCAGCTTGTCGGCGACGCGTTTGAGGGCACCTTGGACATCGGCAAGCTGCTTGCCCTCTAGCTCCGGGTGCTTTTGCTGCAGGCGAGCCGCCTCGCACTCCACGAGATCCGCCGCGCGGCGGTGCAGGGCGCTAACGGCAGGTGCCACATCGCGCACGCGTTGGGCAGAGGTATAGGCGGCAAGCTCCTCGTCCACGATGGTGCGGGCCTGCTCGTGCGGGTCCGTGCCCGCCGCGACATCAGTCGCTGCCGCCGACAGGGACTTGCTGAGGCGCTCGATATTCACCAGGTCCACGTCATCGATTTCAGTTGCCGCGTCATCGATATCGCGCGGGAGGGAGAGGTCAATGAGCATCAGCGGGTGCGCGGGCGGAATGTCGGACGCGGTAATGGTAAAGCCTTCGGCGCCGGTGGCGGAGATGGCGAGGTGGACATCGGCAAGCGCGGCGGCGCGATCCTCAAAATCCACCACGCGGGTGTGGACCCCGGCCTCCTCAGCGTGGCCGGCAAGGCGCTCGGCGCGCTCGCGGGTGCGGTTGGCAATCACCAGCTCGCCGATGCCCAGCCGACCTGCGTGGGTGGCCGCAAGCGAGGCCATCGCCCCGGCGCCCAGCACGAGTGCGGCCTTACCCTGCAGGTCCTCCGCATTAAGGCGCTGCAGCGCCTGGTCGAAGGCGAAAGTCACCATCGAAACGCCGGCCTTATCGATCTCCGTTTCCGAGTGCACGCGCTTGCCGGCACGCAGCGCGGACTGCGCCAAGGCGTGGATGCGCGGGCCAACCGTGCCCTGCTTGGAGGCGGACTGGTAGGCGGAACGCACCTGGCCGATGATCTGCTGCTCGCCCACCACCATCGAATCCAGGCCGGAGGTAACGGACATAAGGTGCTCGGCGGCGGCGTCGGCATAGCGCACGTAGAGGTAATTGCGCAGCTCTTCCTCATCGACGTGGGAGACATCCTTGAGCACCCGGATGACGTCCTGCACGCCGGTGTGGAAGGAATTGGTCACCGTATAGACCTCAAGGCGGTTGCACGTGGAAATGATCATTGCCTCAGTAAGGGACTCGGCGTCAACCAACTGCCCGCAGGCGGAATGCTGCACCACATCGTCCATGCTCAATTTTTCCAGCAACGCCACGGGTGCCGATTGGTGGGACATTCCCACTACAAGCACGCTCATGCTCCACACTCCTCAACCTTTTGATTGATCGCAATGGTTCCAAAGACTACCCCGCGTGGACGCGGAACCCGAATCGTCAGCGCAGCTCCGCAGCCAACTCTTCGTTATCAACTTCCCAGCAGGCGAATTCTTCTCCGTCTATCACTACAACAGGAACGCGGTCACCGAATTCCATCTCGAGCTCGCGGCTATCTTCCACGTTGCGCACTTCCAGCTGGGCGCCGGCCTCCTGGATAACGGGGGTAATCTGCTCTTTTACCCGTTTACAGGAACCGCAGGTGGGGCGCACCATGAGCTCGACTAGATGCTGGGACATAGGGGCGGGATTCTCCTCATAAGGACGCCGACGGTGGAAACGTTTACTATGGACATATTAGTCCACCCCGCGTTTGCGAAAGCTGTTTATTCCACTCGTGTCCGCTATACCTCCCCCCGGATTCCCCGAATCTCCCCGCGACTTTTTGGCCAATTGGACGGCCTCGCGCGGCAATCTGCGCAACTTCTTAGAAAACCAAGCGCTGGCCCCTTTGGGCGAAAAAGAACAGCGCGCCGCAGGTGAGGCGGCCGCTGCCGCCGCTTTAGAAGAGTTCGGGCTAGAGCTCGAGGACTTCGCCTCCGGCATAGCCTCCGTCTCCGGCTCTTATGACGCCGCAGGCTCCCAGCGCATCACGGACCAGGATCCGGACGTCCCCGTCGATGTCGGCGCCGCCGCCTTTTTCGACGTAGACAATACCCTCGTTCAGGGTTCCTCCTTGGTGGAATTCGGCTTTGGGCTCGCCCGCCGGCGCTATATCCGCATCTCTGAGATACTTCCGGTTGCTTGGAAGCAACTAAAATTCCGCCTCTCTGGCGCGGAGAATGCAAAAGACGTTGCCGAAGGCCGCGCGCAGGCCTTGGAGTTTGTCAAAGGCCGCAGCGTAGACGAGCTCATTGAGCTCTGCGAGGATATTGTCGAAGCCTCACTCGCCCGCCGCGCATATCCCGGCACCACGCAGCTCGCTGAGATGCACCTAGCCGCCGGCCAACAGGTGTGGCTCGTTACCGCTACCCCAGTCCAGCTCGCCCAGGTCTTGGCGCGCCGCTTTGGCTTTACCGGCGCCCTCGGCACCGTCGCGGAGGTAGAAGACGGCAAGTTCACCGGCCGCTTGGTGGGCGATATCCTCCACGGCCCAGGCAAAAAGCACGCCGTGGCCGCCCTCGCTACCATCGAGGGCCTCGATCTGGACCGGTGCACCGCCTACTCCGACTCCGCCAATGACATGCCCATGCTCACCATGGTGGGCACCCCCGTAGCCATCAACCCGGACCGCAAGCTGCGCAACATTGCAGAGAAGCGCGGCTGGATCGTCCGCGACTACCGCTCCATCCGCCGCGCTATTCGCACCTATGGCCTTCCAGCGCTTGTCACGGCCGCCTTTTCCTATGGCGGCTGGCGCTATTTCCGGAAGTAGAAATACAGCCAGCACTGCCGACTCTAAACGGTCGCTCAGCAAATTACTTTCTTAAGCCCGTCGGTGTGGCTATTGCTACCCCATCGCCGCGAAGTTCAACACGAGCACAACCGCACTAAGAATCGTCATCCCGAGGCAATTTACCCAAAACTCCTTACCCACGAAATTCGCCTTGATATGAGCGATAATGGCGAAAATAAAGTAAGCAAGTACGCCGACGGAGACAGTGGTTGTAATCGACGGGTTATTCAAAACGGCTCCGACGATCAAGCCAAGCGCAGCGAGCGCCTTAATTCCGATAAGCACCCACCACCAATCTTGCGGAAAATTGACTCCGCTAAGGCAGCGACTAATGAACTTGGGCGGCTTCACAGAAAGCACGGCATCGCCGATCAAAACGATGGCTAATAAATACGTACCGAATACAGATAAGGACCCCACTCAGGAACCTCCCTTGAAACAGATGCTAAACACATGAAGCATCGCATGACCCAGCTTTTCTGGGTTGAATTGATTCTACAGCTCAAAACAATCGACCGTATGTGGAGAGGTGCAGCGGAGGCACGACCGGAAATCCAAGCTCGGCGTTAAAACCAGAAAACCTCCGCCGCCGCGCTAAGGCACGGTGCGGAGGAATCCTAGGCTATTGGGTTTACTTACCCAACTTACGACGCTGCACGCGGGTGCGGCGCAGCATCTTGCGGTGCTTCTTCTTGGACATGCGCTTGCGGCGCTTCTTGATGACAGAACCCATAACAGGCGTCCTCACTTTCTTTTAGTACGTACTGTGAACCTGCCGGCGCCTGAAACGGCAAAGGTGCACTCTTTGCCACCTTGGCCGCACATATGCGGGCCATCACGGCGTGCCGACACGAATGCGATCCATCTTACCTAGTCCCCAGCGCGTCTCCAAAAGTGACCCCGATGGCGACGCCGGCAAAAGGAAGCGCGCGAGAAAACGAGACAGCGCCCACCACCGCTGACCAAGAGTGGCCAACAGAAGTGGGCGCTGCCTTAAAGGCGCGAGAACCTACGCTCCGTAAACGGATGCCTCGAGGTACTCGTTAACGGCAGACTCGTGAACGCGGAAAGAGCGTCCGACGCGCACAGCCGGCATTTCGCCTGCGTGAACCAAACGGTAGACAGTCATCTTAGAGACGCGCATGATTTCGGCGACCTCCGCGATCGTCAGAAAGGTTCCTTTTTCTTCATTTGCCATAATTATCTAACCCTTCAGCTCGTTACGCGCTGTAGGCTTCCCCTCCCACAGGACTTCACGCACGTGCTCGTCCCAGCCTATCGTGAAACATGTGACTAATGCGACCCAAGTGCCAAATTTTTTCACAGCAGTTGTTCAGTTCACCGCCAAAAGCGCTGCTTAACAACCGCCCCATGACTCTCGGACTGCCCCCGCGTGGTGCGAGGTAACTACACCCCACCACGGGGAACTCGCCGCATTTGGCGGGCTTCTAGCCCAGCTCCTTAGCCTTATCGGAGCACGCCTCGGCGGCGCGGTAGAACGCACCGCGCAGGCCAGACTCTTCCAGCTCGCGCACGGCCGCGGCAGTGGTACCGCCTGGCGAGGTCACACCCGCGCGCAGCTGCGTTGCCGAGCGACCGGAGTTGGCCAACATATCGCCGGAGCCGGCAGCCGCCTGGGCTGCGAGCTTTTCGGCGATATCGCGGGGAAGGCCGAGCTGCACGCCGGCATCGACAAGCGCCTCTGCCACAAGGAAGAAGTAGGCCGGCGAGGAACCAGCCAGGGCGGTCGCAGCATCGATGTTTTTCTCCGGGATGACCGCGACCTCACCAACGGCCTCGAGCAGCTCTCTCACGCCCTGCATCTGGGTCTCAGTAACGTGCTCGCCGGCGGCGCAGGTGCACATGCCGCGGCGCACCAGCATCGGCGTATTGGGCATAACGCGCACAACCGGCACGCCCTCGCCCGCAGCGGCCTGCAGGGCCTCCAGCGTTAGCCCAGCAGCCATAGAGACCACCACGGCGTCCTTGGCTGGGCTAATCTCGCCCAGCAGGTCCAAGATGGCGTAAGGCTTGACGGACGCGAAGATATAGTCCGCGCCGTCCACCGCCTCGGCGTTATCCGTCGTGACATTAACGCCATAGTTGCTCTTGAGCTCTTCACCGCGGGAGGCTGTGCGGTTAGTCACCGTGATATCGGAAGCATTAAAGCCCGATTCCACAAGACCCGAGGTCAAAGCCTCACCGATTTGTCCTCCACCTAAAATTGCAATCTTTGTCATGGTCTCCACAATGCCAAAAATAACGCCACCCGGCTACCTCCACGAAGGAAGCAGCCGGGTGGTTCTCAGCAATTCGCCGGTTTAGAGCATGACCAAAAGCAGTGGGCCAAAGGTCAATATAAGGCCGGTAAGGCCCGCAAGGAACATGGAGAAGCCATCGCGGGCGGTGCGTAGCGCATGCGTAACTCCGACCATAATTGCGGTCACGCCGAGTGCCAAGATGGCCACAACGATGCGCGGGAAGTTATCCCAAAGAACTTCAAAGCCCTTGAAGATAACAATGGCCAAGACAATGCCCACGACCACCATGATGAGGATAGACATGGGGTTGAGCTTCTCGTGCTCTTCGGTAACTTCCTCGTCCCGCACCTGAGACAGCTCGCCGGTATCGTCAGGCTTCTTCGCGGCCGCCACAGGCTTCTGCGCAGGCGCGGCAGCCTTGCCCTTGGTTCCAGCGTCCTTGGCGCCCGCTGCGGTGGCTGCAGCGGCACCTGTCCCGGCAGCGCCAGCTGCGCCAGCTGTTTCTTTAGCACTGGATTCAGCGGCATCAGCGGCGTCCTTCCGCTTGTCCTGCAAGGACTGCGACTTGCCGATGCGCTGCATCACCGCAGTGTCATCTGCGGATGGCTGATGGGACTTCTTCTCGGCGTCCTTTGCGCTCGCCTTGTCCTCCGGCTCCGACTGCGCAGGCTTCTTTCCCTCCTGCGCGTTTGCCTTCTGTGCTGGGGCAGGCTTAGCCGTCGGCTGCGAGGCAGGCCCCGCCGCAGGCTTGGGAGAAGCGGTCGGCCCACTCGGCTTTCCGTTCTTCTTCGGCGCTGGGGACGCGGTGGGAGTACCAGCGGAAGGCTTCTCTGCGGCCGGCTTAGGGGAAGCGGATTTAGGCTGGGACGGCCTGCTTTGCGCAGGCTTGCCGATGCCCGCCTGTCCCGCAGCCGGGTTGCCTGCGGCAGACTTGCCCGCAGTGGACTTGGCGCCAGCAGGCTTAGCACCGGCAGGCGTGGAACCAGCTGGCTTGGAGCTGGTCGGCTTCGCCGTGGCGTTTTTCTCAGCGGCCTGCTCGTCCTTGGACTTCGGCGCCCGGATGACAGGGGCGTCATCGTCGATGGATACGTTGGTGTGCTTCGCCTCAGGCGGGGTGGACTTTACCTTTTTCAGGCTGCCGGTGAGCTCAGCAACGGATACGCCGCCCTCATCGAGGCTCCGCCGACGGCGGCGAGAGGTCTTCTCGTCCTTGTCCGTGCGGTCCTTCTTATTGCGAGCCAGCAGCTCGGCCACGGTCAACTGTTTTTCGTCAGCCATGATCTCTTCCTATTCCAATCCCTTGTCGGTCCGGCGCAAAATAACACCTTCGCGCAGCGCCCATGGGCAGATTTCCAACTTCTCGATACCCAGAGCTCGCATGCTTGCCTCGGCAACCAAAGCGCCGGCGACGATTTGGTGCGATCGGTTCGAACTTACACCCTCGAGGTCCGCTCTGTCTGCTGCAGTCATGCGCGTAATGAATGAAATCAACTGGCGCAGGCCCGGTGCGGTCAAGGTGCGCTTGACGTATGGCCCCGCAGACGAGGGCGCCGCACCAGTCAGCCGCGAGAGGGTGCGGAAGGTTTTCGAGGTGCCCACGGCCAAGCCAGCCGGGCCCATTGCCTTCATCTGCGTGACGGCATCTTCAAGCTCCGCATCGATGAAATCGCGCAGCGCACTGACCTTCTTTTTCTCCGGCGGATCGGTATCGAACCAGTTGTGGGTAAGACGTCCTGCGCCCAGATCGAGAGAGAAAGCCAGGTCAGGGTGTTCATCGGTACCGGTAGATAACTCTAGGGAGCCACCGCCGATGTCCAAGTTGGTGATGCGCCCAGCGGACCAGCCGTACCAACGACGAGCCGCGAGGAAGGTAAGCTGCGCTTCTTCCACGCCCGTGAGGATCTGCAGGCGCACACCGGTCTGCTTTTCCACCTCATCGAGTACCGCTTCAGAGTTAGGGGCAGAGCGGACCGCGGAGGTCGCGAAGGCAATAAATTCGGAGCACCCGAGTTTTTCACCCAGCTCGCTTGCCTCACCCACGGCGGACACGAGCTTTTTCAGGCCCTTTTCGTGGATGTTTCCCTTCTTATCCAGCTGTTCAACCAGCCGGAGTGGGGTCTTCCAATCGCTCATCGGAGTAGGCCGTCCCCCCATTGCGGCATCGACCGCAACGAGGTGGACGGTATTACTTCCAACGTCTAATACACCTAATCGCACACCCATAGCGTAGTAGGTCTACCGTGGTTAGGTGTGAATCGCCCAAAATCTGACACCGTTTACCTAGGTTTTCCCGCCAGCTCGCCTGCGGCGGCATCGATTAAAGCCGGGCACGAAGAGGCCCCAGATTTTCCGCGGGAGTGGTTCGAATTTACCAACCCAAACGACCCTTACCATGTCTTTTCCATCGATCTGACGTGGGTGGAATCGCACTACAGCTGCCAATTTGGCACGTCGGCGTGCCGGGGCATCGATAAGAGCCAGCCCGATGTGGGCTGCTGCGTGCACGGTGCATATATGGCCGATGAACAAGACCGCGACCAGCTTTACGATGCCGTCTCCCGCATGCCCGCGCGCTACTGGCAACTGCGCCCAGCGGGGGTAGATGAATTCCTGGAGCAAGAAAACACCGATGAGCTAGAGCCCTGGTTGGAATGGGACGAGCTCGATGGCGAGGACGGCGAACCGGAACCGGCGCTGAAAACGCCCATCGTGGATGGCGCCTGCATCTTTGCCAACCGCGCCGGCTGGGAAACAGGCACCGGCTGCGCGCTGCACCAATGGGCCGTCGATAGCGGCGAGGAGCTGACCGTGGTCAAGCCAGAGGTGTGCTGGCAGCTGCCGCTGCGGCGCTACGAGGATTATGAAGAACGCCCCGATGGGCAGGAGATTTTGCGCACCACCATCGGCGAATATGACCGCCGCGGTTGGGGCAATGGCGGCGAAGACTTTGATTGGTACTGCTCTACCGATGGCGCCTGCCACGCCAATCCGCTGCCAATGTGGCAATCGCACGAGGACGAGCTCGTCGCGCTCATGGGGCGCGAAAGCTACGATATTTTGGCTCAACAATGCCGTGCCCGCGCGGAAGCCGCCGAGCACGGCGTAAAGCTTAGCCAGCACCCAGCCAGTATCAAGGCCGGCTGGTATTAGAGCTCGAATTTATAGCCCAACCCGCGCACCGTCACCAGGTGCTTCGGGCGAGAGGGGTGCTCCTCAATCTTGGTGCGCAGGCGCTTGATGTGCACGTCTAGCGTCTTGGTATCGCCCACGTAATCGGCACCCCAAATGCGATCGATGAGCTGGCCGCGGGTCAGCACGCGCCCGGCGTTGCGCAGGAGGTATTCCAGCAGGTCAAACTCCTTGAGCGGCATAGCCACCGGCTCGTCTGCCACAGTGACGATGTGGCGCTCCACATCCATCTTCACGCGGCCGCCGGACAGGATCTGCTCGTCTTCTGCCTCGGTGCTCTCCGCAGCATCCGCGTGGGAGGACCGATCGTTGCCGCGACGCAACACGGCCCGGATGCGGGCAATGAGCTCGCGGGAGGAATACGGTTTGGTGACGTAATCGTCCGCGCCCAGCTCCAGGCCCACGACCTTGTCGATTTCCGCATCGCGCGCGGTGACCATAATGACCGGCACGGAGGAGGTGGCGCGCAGCTGCTTGCACACGTCGGTGCCGGACATGCCGGGAAGCATGAGGTCAAGCAGCACGATGTCGATGTCATTTTCGCCGAATTTCTCCAGCGCGGATGGGCCATCGAGGGCGATAATCGGCTCGAAGCCTTCCTTGCGGAGTAAGAATGCCAGCGGATCGGCCAGCGACTCTTCATCTTCCACGATGAGAATGGTGGTCATTGTGCTTTATCCTTTCGACGTGCTGCTACGCGTGCTACCGCACGCTGGAGCCCAGGAGCCGCCGCATCGACGGATTCCTTGTCTTCATTATCCTGCAAGTCAGCCTCGTGCGCTGGCTTCTCTTCCTTATATATGGGCAACTCGATGGTAAAAGTAGAGCCCGTGCCCGGGCGCGACCACAGCTTGATATTGCCCCCGTGGTTGGCCACCACGTGTTTGACAATTGCTAATCCTAAGCCAGTGCCTCCCGTCTGCCGCGACCGGGCTTGGTCAACGCGGAAAAAGCGCTCGAAGACGCGCTTATGATGCTCCGGTGGGATACCGATGCCACGGTCCGTCACCCGGATCAACACGACGTCCTCTCCCACCACTTTCTGTGAGACGGAGACCGGCAATTCCTCCGGCGAATAATTAATCGCGTTGGAAATGAGGTTAGACAGCGCCGTTACCAAGAGAGAACGGTCGCCTCTGATCTGCACGCCCTCGGAGGGACCTTGGGTCAGCCTAATGGAGCGCGCGTCTGCGGCGAGCTGATTGCGCGAAATCGCCTCGTCAATGAGATCGTCCACGTAAAGCGGTTGCATTTCCGGCAGCGCTTCGGCGCCCTGCAGCTTGGACAGCGAAATAAGCTCGCTGACCATATCCGCCATGCGGTTGGCCTCTTTTTGCACCTTGTTGCCGAAGTACTTCACGTGCTCCGGATCCTCGGGGTCTTGCAGCAGGGCCTCGGCCAGCAGTGCGATGCCACCCACCGGGGTTTTCAGCTCGTGGGAGACGTTAGCTACGAAATCGCGGCGCGCGGATTCCATGCGCACGTTTTCGCTCTCATCGGTGCCGTAGATGATGATAAAGCGGCCATCGTTAAGCGTCAGCGGCTTGATAACGGCCTTGACCTGAGTGACGCGGTGCCCAGTGCGGCGCTTGGGGATTGCCAGGTCCACGGTGCGGGTTTCCTTATCCTCGAATACCTGCTCTGCGGTCTTCCAGATTTCCGGATTGACGGCGCGATCGTGGACCACGGACATCTCGTGCGCCGCGGGATTGGACAGGATGATTTCCTGATTCCTATCGAGCACCGTCAGCGCCGTAGGAGAGCCCTGGACCGCGAGGTGCAGGCCCTGGCTCACGTTGGTGACCTGGTTTGCCTGGGCGTCGCTGGCGCGCTGGCGGCGTGCCATACGCTCGCGCACCCGAGAAATTAATGGCAGCGCCACCGCGCAGGCAAGCACGCCCGCGAGAAAGACAAAAATTAATTCCACGTGATTAAGCCTAATCATTAGAAAGTCCCCAGGGAGCACCTCCCCGGGGACTTATATGCAGTAGCGGGTTACTTGCCACCCTGCGCGGCAACGGCAGCGGCCCCGGCCTCGGCGGCCTCTGGGTCCAGGTAGGTGCCGCCCTCGTTGACCACGGAGCCATCCTCCGCAATCTCGTACACCAGCGGGATGCCGGTCGGGATATTCAGCCCGGCGATGTCATCATCGGAAATACCATCGAGGTGCTTGACCAACGCGCGCAGGGAGTTGCCGTGCGCTGCGATCATGACTGACTCGCCCTTCTTAGCCCGCGGCAGAATCTCTTCCTCGAAATAAGGCACGAAGCGCTCGACAACGTCCTTCAGGCACTCCGTCTGTGGGACCTTGTCCAAGTCCGCGTAGCGGGGGTCGTTGGCCTGGGAGTACTCGGCGTCATCGGCAAGCTCGGGCGGGCGCGTGTCATAGGAACGGCGCCATGCCATGAACTGGTCCTCGCCGTATTCTTCCTTGGTCTCGGCCTTGTTCAGGCCCTGCAACGCACCGTAGTGACGCTCGTTAAGGCGCCAGTCACGGATGACCGGGATCCAGTGGCGGTCGGCCGCATCCAGCGCGATATTGGCGGTGCGGATGGCGCGGCGCAGCAAGGAGGTGTACAGAACGTTGGGCAGGATGCCTTCTTGCGCGAGCAGCTCGCCGCCGCGCTTGGCCTCTGCCTCGCCCTTTTCTGTCAGATCAACATCGACCCAACCGGTAAATTGGTTGGATTCATTCCAGGTGGATTGGCCGTGGCGAAGAAGAATCAGTTTTCCGTTAGTCATGCCTCCAGCATGCCACGAAACCGCCCGGCGCGTCAGTGAGGCTAGTCTCCCATCGCGCGGCGTTGGTGGCAGTCAGGCACCGGAATCTGCTGGGCTTCGGCATAAATCTCCGTCAGCTCGCGAGCCGTGTTGGTCCAGCTAAAGCGCGCGGCGTGCGCGACGGCGGCCTCGCCCATAGCGATGCGTCGGGGGTCATCGTCCAGCAGCTGGGTCAAGGAATCCGCCCACTCCTTCGGATCGTGGGACGGCACCAGCAGCCCAGTCTCACCATCGACGACGGCGATGGGCAGCCCACCCACGGCCGCGGCGACGACCGGCGTGCCAGAGGCCTGTGCCTCGAGCGCCACTAGACCAAAGGACTCGTTGTAGCTGGACACCGCCACGATATCCGCGGCGCGGTACACACCTACCAGCTCCTCGGGTGGGCGGGGTCCTAAAAAGCGCACGCGCTTTTTAACGCCCAACTCCCGCGCCAATTCCCTATACGCCTCCGGCGAGGCATTCGCCCCAGATGGCCCGCCGCAGATGAGCACCCGAAAATCGCGGGTAGGCTCGCGGTGGCACAGCTCGGCGGCGGTGCGGATAAGAACTTCGGGCCCCTTGAATTTCTGTAGCCGCCCCACAAAGGCCACGACCTTGGTATGCAGCGGGATGCCCAGCTCGCGGCGGGAGCGCTCCGTATTGCGGTCGGTACCAGGGGTAAAAAGCCCCACGTCCGCACCCGGGGAGACTACGCGGATGATGTCGCGGTCAGCATCGTAATGCTCGGCTAGATCGCGGGCTTCCTGATCTGTATTGACCACGAGGAGGTCTGCGTTATCCACCAATTGCTGCTCGCAGATGCGCCGCGCCTCTGATTCCACGGTGTCCTCGGCGGTGCGGTAGGCGTTTTTCACCGCGGCCAAGGTGTGGGCGGTATGAACAAGGGGGATGCCCCAAAGATCGCGCAGCAGCCACCCCACTTGGCCGGACAGCCAGTAGTGGGAATGAATAAGGTCATATTTTTTGCCCTGCCACTTGGCAAATTGCATAACGCCGCCGGAAAAAGCTGCCAGCTGGGTAGGTAGATCTTCTTTTTCTAGCCCCTCAAAGGGGCCTGCCACGATGTTGATCACCCGCAGGTTGGGGGCCACGTCCACGATTTCTTTGTGGCTGGGGCGGGTCGCGCGGGTATAGACATCTACCTCGACGCCAAGCTGGGCTAATTGGCAGGCAATATTTAAAACGTAGACGTTCATTCCGCCGGCATCCCCGGAGCCAGGCTGCTCAATGGGGGAAGTATGCATAGAAATCATGGCGATGCGCATGTTGTCCCATCTTAGCGGCGCTATACTGGCCCCTGCCAACAACCTACGCTACCGAAAGGTCACGCATTGTCCGCTTATGAATCAAAGGCATGGCTCCAGTATTACCCGGAGTGGACGCCGCATAGCCTCGACTATGGCAACACCACCCTGTTGGACCTGTTTGACAATAACCTCAAGGTCAATGGCGATAAGTCAGCCACGTATTTCTTTGGACGCAGCCAAAACTATTCCGAGCTGGACCGCCAAGTGCGCGCCGCCGCAGCCGGCCTGAAGGCCTTTGGCGTGCGCCCCGGTGACCGCGTAGCCATCGTTGCCCCCAATAGCCCGCAGTACATCGCGGCCTTTTATGCCATCTTGAAGCTCGGCGCCCAGGTTGTGCTGCACAACCCGCTTTATACCGCCCACGAGCTTGAGGGCCTCTTCCAGGATCACGGCGCGCGCATCGCCATCGCCTGGGACAAGGCCGCCCCCACCCTGGAGAAGCTGCGGGCTACCACCAACCTGGAAACGGTCGTGTCCATCAACATGATCAACGCCATGCCCACCCTGCAGCGCGCCGCGCTGCGCCTGCCGCTTCCCCCGCTCAAGGCCAAGCGCGAGCAGCTTTCTGCCCCGGCACCAAATACCGTGCCGTGGGAAGCGCTGATTGGTGATGCCATCGGCGGCAATGGCAGCGATATAAAGACGCCGGAGGATATTGATAAGGACACCATCGCGCTGGTGATGTACACCTCCGGTACGACCGGCGCACCCAAGGGCGCGATGCTCTCGCACGGCAACCTCGTATCCAACCTGCTCCAGGGCAAGGCTTGGGTGCCAGGCTTAGGCGATAAGCCAGAGCGCATGCTCGCCGCCCTGCCCTTCTTCCACGCGTATGGCCTGACCATGAACGTCACCTTGGCCCAGCTCATCGGCGGCGAATTGGTCATTCTCCCCGTGCCGCAGATCCCGCTCATCATGCAGCTGATGAAGAAGCACACCCCGACCTGGGTCCCGGGCGTTCCTACCTTGTACGAGCGCATCGTCAAGGCCGCCGAGGAGCAAGAAGTTCCCATCAAGGGCGTGCGAGCAGCCTTCTCCGGCGCATCCACCCTGCCTTCTGAGACCGTCAATAAGTGGGAAAACGCCACCGGTGGCCTGCTCGTAGAGGGCTATGGCCTAACCGAGTGCTCGCCAATCATCGTAGGTAACCCCATGAGCACTGACCGACGCCCCGGCTACGTGGGCATTCCCTTCCCGGATACCGAGGTGCGCATCGCCAACCCCGATAACCTGGATGAAACCCAGCCGGACGGCGTTGAGGGCGAAGTGCTGGCCCGCGGCCCGCAGATTTTCAAGGGCTACCTCAATAACCAGGAAGCCACCGATACCGCCTTCCACGGTGACTGGTTCCGTACCGGTGACATGGGCATCATGGAAGAAGACGGCTTCATCCGCCTGGTCAGCCGCATCAAGGAAATCATCATCACCGGCGGCTTCAACGTCTACCCAGGCGAGGTCGAAGAAATCCTGCGCGAGCACCCCAGCGTCGACGACGCCGCCGTGGTGGGCCGCCCGCGCGAGGACGGCTCCGAAGATGTCGTGGCCTGCCTCGATCTTGCCGATGGCGCCGCGCTCGACCCCGAAGGCCTCAAGGAGTACTGCCGCGAGCGCCTGACCCGCTACAAGGTCCCACGCACCTTCTACCACTTCGAGGAACTGGCCAAGGACCAAATGGGCAAGATCCGCCGCCGCGAGGTACAAGAAGACCTCATCAACCGCCTCGAAGCAGAGAAGAACTCCTAAAACACCTAGAGTTCACACCATGTTGCGCACCATCGATACCCCCATCGGCCCGCTACTGTTGACCGCAGATGCGGACGGGCTGTCCCGTGTCGACTTCGTCGCGATCCAGTCGGGTCGCGACGAGGAAAGCAGAGGTAGCGACGGAGCCGACAAGACTCGCGGCGGGGACAATGGGGGCATCGACAAGCGCGGTGCACACATCCTAGATGTGGCGCAGGAGCAGCTCGCGGAGTATTTCGCCGGGCACCGCCGTGAGTTTGAGCTGCCGCTTAACCCGGCGCCGACGACGGAATTTCGCGCCCAAATTCACGCGCAGCTCGACTCCATTGGCTACGGCGAGGTCTCAAGCTATGGCGAACTCGCCGCCGCCGTGGGGCGTCCCGCTGCTACCCGGGCGGTCGGCACCGCCTGCGGCGCCAATCCCCTGCCGATCATTCGGCCCTGCCACCGTGTGCTGCGCAGCGATGGAACGCTCGGCGGCTATGCCGGCGGCCTGGATATCAAGCGTTTTTTGCTGACACTCGAAGAAAACTAGAGGATTTCCTCACGTTCTGGGTATACTCGCCCTTTGTAATATTTTTCTTTACCAAACGAAAGGGTAGCGCGTGTCTGCATACGAATCCCGGGCCTGGATTAAGCACTACAGCGACTGGACCCCCGCCACGCTTGATTATGGCGATAAAACCATCGTTGACTACTACGTCAATAACCTCCGCATCAATGGGAATAAGTCCGCTACCTACTTCTTTGGCAATACGCAGAACTACGCGGAGCTAGACGCACAGGTGCGCGCCGCCGCCGCGGGACTTAAGGCCTTTGGCATCCGGCCTGGCGATAGGGTCGCCATCGTCATGCCCAACTGCCCCCAACACGTGGTGGCGTTTTATGCCGTCCAGCTGCTCGGGGCCACCGCGGTGGAGCACAACCCCCTCTACACCGCCCACGAGCTCGAGGGGCTGTTCCAGGACCACGGCGCGCGCGTGGTCATCGCCTGGGATAAGACGGCGCAGACGCTGAATAAGCTGCGCGCCACCACCCCGCTGGAGACCATCGTGTCCGTCAACATGATCGACGCGATGCCACCGCTCAAGCGCCTAGCGCTGCGGATTCCTCTGCCACCGCTAGCCGCCAAGCGCGAGCAGCTGACCGGCGCGGCCCCGAATACCGTGGCCTGGTCCACACTTATCGGTTCTGCCATCGGCGGCGATGGCAAGGACCTCGAGATTGCCCAGGTCACGCAGGACGATATCGCGCTTATTCTCTACACCTCCGGCACCACCGGCAAGCCCAAGGGCGCGTTACTTTCGCACGGCAACCTCATCGCCAACTGCGTGCAGGGCGAGGCTTGGCTGACGAATATGGACGCCACCGACCAGCGCTTCCTCGCCGCATTGCCGCTCTTCCACGCCTACGGCATGACCACGCTGTGCGTGCTCAGCATCTACTTCGGCGCCGAGCTGATCTTGGTTCCGTCCCCGCAGATGCCGCTCATCATGGACATCATTAAGAAGCACACTCCCACTTGGCTGCCGGGCGTGCCCACGTTGTACGAGAAGATCATGGACGCCGCCGAGGACAAGGGCGTGGATCTCGCCGGCATCAGCAACGCGTTCTCTGGCGCCGCTACCCTGCCGGTTGACGTGATGGAGCGCTGGGAATCCATGACTGGAGGCCGCCTCGTGGAGGGCTTCGGCATGACCGAGACCTCCCCCGTGCTTATTGGCAACCCCATGAACGGCAACCGCCGCCCGGGCTATGTGGGCCTGCCCTTTCCCGATACCCATGTGCGCATTGGCAACCCGGATAACCTCGATGAAACCCAGCCAGATGGCGAGCCGGGCGAGATGCTGGCTCGCGGGCCGCAGATTTTCCAGGGCTATTTCAATAATGAAAAGGCCACCGAGGAGTCCTTCCACAATGGTTGGTTCCGCACCGGCGATATGGCCACCATGGATGAGGACGGCTGGGTCAGGCTGGTTAGCCGCATCAAGGAAATCATCATCACTGGCGGCTTTAATGTCTACCCGGCCGAGGTCGAAGAAGTGGTGCGCAAGCACCCAGACGTCAAGGAGGTCGCCGTGGTGGGCCGCCCGCGCAAGGATGGCTCCGAGGACGTCGTCGCCTGCGTCATCCTGCGCGATGGCGCCGTCTTAGACCCAGAAGGCCTCAAATCCTTCTGCCGCGAGCGCCTTACTCGCTACAAGATTCCGCGCACTTTCTACCACTTTGAGGAGCTGGCTTCGGACCAGCTGGGCAAGATCCGCCGCCGCATGGTGCAACAGGATCTGCTCGATCTCCTCAAGCAGAAGGCTTAGTATTAACCACCATGTCAGACCTCGAGTACGAAGCCACGCTGACGGATTTCCTCGCCACCGCAGTAGACAACTTCCCCCACCGTCCCGCCACATTTTTCGGCGGCGAGACCTTGAGCTACGCGGAGCTGGATACCCGCATCGCCGCTGCCGCCGGCGCCCTGCGGGAGATGGGAATCCGCCCCGGCGACCGGGTAGCGCTGGTCTTGCCCAACTCCCCGCAGCACCTCATTGCCTTTTTCGCGGTGCTGCGCCTGGGCGCGGTCGTAGTCGAACATAACCCTCAGTACACCGCCCACGAGCTGACCCCGCTCTTTGCCCACCACGGCGCCAGCATCGCCCTGGTCTGGGATCAGGTCGCCGCCGTGGTCGATGGCCTGGCCAGCACGGTGATCCCCGTGTCTTTGGAGGCGCCCCTTCCCCTCTCCGGCGCCCCAGTTCCCCACCGCCAGGCCGCGCTTGCCGATGCCGCACTTATCCTCTACACCTCCGGCACCACCGGCCAGCCCAAGGGCGTGGTGCTCACGCACGGCAACCTCGCTTCCAATTGCATCCAATTGGAGGCCCAGGTCGATCTGCGCCCCGGCCACGAGCGCTTCCTCGCCACGCTGCCGATGTTCCACTCCTATGGACTGACCATGAGCGTCTTGCTCGCGATGCGCTGCGCCGCCGAGATCGTCCTGCTGCCTTCCCCGCGCCCCGCGGCCGTGGTCAGCGCCTTGGCACAGCGCCGCCCGACGTGGATGCCGGGTGTTCCCACCATTTATGAGCGCGCCATGAACGAGCAGGCCGCTGAACCAGCCGCGGACCTGGGCGGAGTACGCTACGCCATTTCCGGGGCTGCATCGCTGCCCGCGCGCATCATCGAGCCCTGGCAAGACCGCACCGGCGGCATGCTCGTCGAAGGCTACGGGCTCACCGAGGCCTCACCCGTGCTGACCATTAACCCGCTTGGTGAGGGGCGGCGCGTGGGGACCATCGGCAAGCCGCTTGCCGATACCGACCTGCGCATCGGGGATCCGGGTGACCTGGACCGCAGCCAACCCGATGGCACGCCCGGTGAGATCCTTGCCCGCGGGCCCCAGGTTTTTGCGGGATACCTCGACAACCCCGCAGCCACGCGGGAGGCATTCCACGGCGAGTGGCTGCGCACCGGCGATATGGGGGTGCGCGAGGCCGATGGCCATTTCCGGCTGGTGGGCCGGATTAAAGAGGTCATCATCACCGGTGGGTTTAACGTCTTTCCTAGCGAGGTGGAACATGCACTGTTGAGCCACCCCGCGGTAGGCCAAGCCGCGGTGGCGGGCGTCCCGCGCGCCGATGGTTCCGAGGACGTCGCCGCTTGCCTGGTGCTCCAGCCCGGTGCCACCTTCGACGCGGAAGCGGTGCGCGAACACTGCCGTGGCCTCTTGGCGCGCTATAAGGTCCCGCGCCATTTCGTGGTGCGCGAGGAATTGCCCACCGATCAGCTAGGCAAGCTGCGCCGCCGCCAGGTGCAGGAAATCTTGATGGCAGAGGTTGCTTCCCGCTAATTCGCGGCGGAGAAACTACTCCCCGGCGCGGGTGCGGTGCTCGCTGCGGGCAGCACCGGCAAAGATACGCCCCGAGCGCTCTTCTAGTCTCTTCTTCGCCCGCACCTGCTGTTGCGCCGCGAATTCAGAGCGCGGTGGGGCCTGAATATAGCGCTCGGCGTGCAGCCCCAGCTGTAGCTCCTTGGCGCGCAAGATCTCCGCATCGATCTTGATGCCCAAAATCAGCATCGTATTGGACAGCCAGACAGTCATAAATACCGCCATGACCGTACCGAATGCCCCGTAAATGCTCACCCCGGCCAGGTACTTGATGTAGAGGGAGAATGCGCCCCACACCACTAGGTTCGTCAGCAGCGCTACCACCGAGCCCAAGGTAATCCAGCGGAAGCGGCTGGGCCGAACGTTGGGTGCAAAGTGGTACCACACGGCAATGAGTGCCAGCGCCACCACGACCGTTATAGGGAAGCGCAGCCAATTCCACACGGGCATAAAAATGCCGCCGATAAAGTCCACTGTGCCGTGCAACCCCAGCCGGAGTGCCACGGGCTCGATGACGCTGTCCACGACGGTATCGCGCAATAAATTGGCGCACAGCACCACCACCGCGCCGATGACTAGGATGACGGTAATGGCCCACATCAACACCCATGTGCGGATGGTTCCGCGGCCTTCTACCCGGCCGTAGACCGTATTGGCGGTACGCGAGAAGGCCCGCACATACGCCGAGGCGGCAAATAGCGAAATCATTACGGAGACCACCAGCGCAAACGTGCCCTCCCTTGTGGATCCGATAATGGAGCTGACAATGGTGCCGGCCTCCTCCGCCATGGAGCGTGGCACGTAGGTATCAATGAACTGCGCAGTCAGTGCCTCCACTTCGCCCCGGCGCGAAGAAAAGATCAGCGTGGCAATGGAATATGCCGCCAGGACGGTGGGTGCAAAGGCCATGAGGGTGAAGTAGGTCATCGCGGCGGCGCGGTCCATGAGGGCATCGTGGAAGAAATCTGCCCACACGCGCCGCATCACCAAGCCCCAGCTGTCCTTGCGCAGACGATTGCCACGCGCCCACGGATCAACATCGGCGGCCGGGCTTTCCACGGTGACCAGGCTGGTCACGGTGCTTGGCACAATCTTTTACTGTTGGGCAGGCTGCTTCCGGGCTAGCTTGCTGCCGGTTGCGGGGGCATCGTCCAAGGCACTCATAGTTACGAAGCGTATGCGGCTTAAGAATCTATTCTGGGAAGTGACACTCGCAGCGATTAGGCTGGGGACTATGACTGAACAGAACGAACAGAAGATTAACGTTAAGTCCTTCGAGCTCGACCACCGCCTCGTCAGCGCGCCTTATATCCGCGTGGCTGACCGCACCGATTTGGGCGGCGGCGTGGAAATTATCAAGTATGACCTGCGCTTCTGCCAGCCCAATAAGGAGCACTTGGACACGGAGGCGCTGCACTCCGTGGAGCACATGATGGCCAACTTTATGCGCAATTACACCGATAAGCTCATCGGCTTTGCACCTATGGGCTGCCGCACCGGCTTCTATGCCATCACCAACGGCATGGAGCAGGATGAATTGCTGCGCGCCGTTGAGGGTGCGCTGAACGATATCCTTACCGCCACCGAGGTTCCCGCCGCCAACGAAGAGCAGTGCGGTTGGGGCGCGCACCACAGCTTGAAGGGCGCGCAGGATGCGGCTCGCAAGTTCTTGGACGCCAAGCCGGAGTGGCTCGAGGTCATGGCTGCCTAAGACTGCGCCGGGGCGGCTTTTGCGCCGCCCGTGCTGCCTGTGCCGGCCACAAGCAACGATTACGTCCAAAACAACCGCGTTTCGCCAAAAATGAGGGCGAATTTTAGAAGAACGCGGTTGTTTTGGACGTTTTTATATCCGCGCGGCCTAGTCCTCGTCCATGGATACACCCAGCCACACTGGCTCGGGCACGAGCTCGACGCCGAAGGCCTCGCGGACGCCATCGCGGATCGTGCGGGCCAGCGCGACGATGTCTGCGGCGGTCGCGTTTCCGCGGTTGGTCAGCGCCAGGGTGTGCTTGGTGGACAGCGTTGCCGGGCCGGAGCCGGGGTAGCCCTTTGTGAATCCTGCGTTATCGATAAGCCAGGCGGCCGAAAGCTTCTCACGCGGGGACGGTTCGCCCTGTGCTGGAGCGGTGGCGGGGTGGCGGGGCATGCGGTCGGCGGGGGCATCGCCAAGCGTGGCACGCACCTTGTCCTGGATGGCATCAGCGACGCTGGATTCGACCACGGGGTTGGTGAAAAAGGAGCCGGCAGACCAGGTGTCGTGGTCAGCGGGATCGAGCACCATGCCCTTGCCGCGGCGCAGCGCGAGTACCTCTTCGCGGACCTGGGCAACGGGTCGGCGCTCGCCGGGGGCATCGGTAAGCTGCCCAAAGCGCAGTGGGCGCGACAGCCCATCGGTGGTCAATTGCAATTCGACTTCGAGTACCACCGCGCGGCCGGTGAATTTCAGGTTGGAGTAACGGTAGGCCAGATCAAGATCGGAGACGGGAACCCACTCATCGGCATCGGTGCGCAGGTTATACAGGCGCACGCGGGTCAAGACCTCAGAAATCTCGGCTCCATAGGCACCCACGTTTTGCACAGGCACCGCGCCCACCGTGCCGGGTATGCCGGAGAGGCACTCGATGCCGCCCAGGGACTGTGCCACGGATTCTGCCACGACCTCGTCCCATACCGCACCGGCTTGGGCGCGCACGAGACCAGTCTCGGTATCTATGTCCACCGCGGCAAAGTCGAGGACTACGGCGACTACGTCTACCTCGCCATCAGAAACCAGCAGGTTGGAACCGCCGCCGACCACGATGAAAGGGATTTTTTCTTTCTCGAGGTACCGCAGTGCCGCAACCGCTGCTTCAGGCCGCGAACAACGCAACGTGACCCGCGGCTTTCCCCCCACGCGCAAGGTGGTGAGATCGGCAAAGCTCGCCGTGGGATCCACGTCTACGCCGTCGATTGCTGTGAGTTGTTGCGTAAAAAATTTATCAAGCACGTATACCAAGGTAGTCTGTTAAGCATGTCAACTCGTAGTGAAAACACCGTAACCATCAATCAGCCTATCGACATGGTTCACAAGGCGCTGCTTACCCAGGGGTACTGGGAGTACATCGTGGCAAACCTTTCCCCTGAGGCAGGCCAGGTTCACGATTTCTCCGATAACGTAGCCACGCTCTACGAGGTTCTTCCGACCACCCTCTTGCCAGAGGCAGTGCGCGCGATGGTCTCGCAGGATCTCAAGGTCAAGCGCGTGGTCACCGTGGGCGAGCTCAACGGCCAGGCCGCTGACGTCAACTACACCGCAGACGTCAAGGGCACCCCGGTGGACTTCAAGGGCGATATTTCCCTGGCCGGCGAGGGTGAGATGACCAAGCTGACCTACACCAACGAGATCTCCGTCAAGATCCCGATGATGGGCGCAGCCATCGAGCCAAAGGTGGGCGAATCCCTCTCGGAGCTCTTTGATAACGAGGGCAAGCTGACCGAACAGTGGATTTCTGAAAACTCCTAAGGCACTCACCCCTTAGAATTCCTTCACGCCCATGGCCGACCACGCTCATAACCTGCGCGCCAGCGCAGCAGCGGGTCGGCCTTTTGGCGTTATTACCCGCGGCACCACCAACTACAACCGGCTGCGGCGCTGCGATAGGTGGATGATGGCGCACCCGGAAATCTCGGCCCTGCTGCGCCACGTGCGCACCCCGCTCGCGCTCGACGTGGGCTACGGCGCCTCCCATACCACCACGGTGGAGTGGGCGCGGTGGCTGCGCCGCATCAACCCCCGCGTGGATGTGCGCGGGCTGGAAATCCACCCGGACAGGGTACTGCCGCCGCGCGATGGCGTCCGCTTTGAGCTGGGCGGATTTGAGCTTGCGGGATACCGGCCGCAGGTGGTGCGCGCCTTTAATGTGCTGCGCCAATACGACGTGGACCAGGTTGCGGAGGCCTGGCAGACGGTGTGCTCGCGCTTGGCCCCTGGCGGGTTCTTCGTGGAGGGCACCTGCGATGAGTTGGGCCGGCGCGCGGCGTGGATCTTGCTCGACCAGCATGGGCCGAAGACGCTGACGCTCGCGTGGGATCCTTTCGACGTGACCCGCCCCTCTGATGTGGCCGAGCGCCTGCCCAAGGTGCTCATCCACCGCAACGTGCCCGGCGAGCCCATCCACGAGCTCCTGCAGGCCGCCGATAGGGCCTGGGATCGCGCCGCCGGGTGGGCCCCGCACGGCCCGCGGGTGCGGTGGCGCATGGCACACGCCCTGCTTGCCGATGTCCCCTTTAACCTCCAGCCTCCCCGCCGCCGGCTGCGCGATAATACGCTCACTGTGAGCTGGGAGAGCATCGCGCCCCGCTAATATCCAGCACACATTGCCACCGGCCGCCTCATGCGCCACACTGGTAGTCATGGCTGCAAAGAAATCGGGCGGATCGCTCGCTTGGAAAATTGTCGTAGGCGTCCTCGTAGCGCTCCTTGTTATCATCCTCATCGCCGAGTTTGGCCTGCGCTGGTTCATTGGTAATCAGATGACCGAGGAGTTTAAAAATAGCGCCAAAGAAGAAGGCATCGAGGTCACAGAGGATCCCTCGGTAAGCTTTGGCGGCAGCCCCCTCCTCTTTGGCCTGCTGAGCGGCTCGATTTCCCAGATGGATATGACCACGCCGTCGACCCTGCAGATCGAAGGATCGCAGATCAAGGGGCAACCCGCCTCCGAAATCCACGTGGAAGACATGTCGACGGATACCGATAACCCAGTAGCCGGCTTCCTCCGCGCCACCACTACCGTTCCGGATGACTATCTGCTAGCTAGCTTCCAAAAAGGAATCTCAGACCAATCCGGCAGCGAAACCATTGGAAATATGGTGGTCACTGAAATCACCGCGAATGACCAAAGCGACGAGCTGGAGGTGAAATTCGGCGGCGGTTTGGCCAGCCTTTCGCTCAAGCCCACCGCCCGCGACGGCAAGCTGGAGATCAATGCCACCGAGGCCGCTATCTTCGGCCTCTCCCTGCCTGAGCAAGCCACTAGCTCCATTTCCGAGGCACTGCAGGAAGGCATGTCTGAGCAGCTCGTTGCCAATGACATGCAGGTCGAATCCGTGGATGTAGGCGACGGCAAGGTCACGCTCACCTTTACGGGCACCGATGTCCCATTGAATGATTTGGAGCATTTCTCAGACGAAAGCGGCGAACAGAAGAAGGCCGCCTAACAGCGCCGACCTAGGGAGCGGAGGCCTAGGGAGCGACTTAGGCGGTGGGAAATTCTACGACGGGCAGCGAGCTGGAAAGCTCGCTGCCTTTTTCTATGACGAGTCTGTGAAAACCGGCCTGGGCGGCGGCGGTCTGAGCGAGGGACCGCACCGGTTCCGCCTCCGGCAGGATGAGGCCCACGCGGGCCGGGTCCGGGCAGGCCTCGCGGATGGCTACGAGCTCGGAGAGGATGGGGGTGACATCGGCAAGCGTGGCGTCAATGCTGACCCACACCTCGTCCGCGCCGGACTGGATGGCCAGGCGGGCCTCAGAGGCCTTGATGAGGGTGTGGTGCCGGCCGGTGGGATAGCCCGCCACGGCGGTAATGCCCGCCGGCTCGGCTGCGGCCGCCACCGTCACGTGGTGCGGCGAGACCAAAACATGCTGCCCAGCGGCCTGCTCCCTGACCTCAGCGGCGGAAGCGTGCAGGAGATTTTTCATGCTTAGTAGCTGTAGTCGCCGTTGATGATGGCCTTGAGCTGCGGGCGCACGTCAAACCAGTAAATGCCGGTGATGACCGTGCCAATCCACGCCAAAAATTGCAGGCCGGTAGCCATCGCCACCGCCGAGCCCGCAAGCAGGCCTACCCATACCCATTTGCCCTTGCGGTCGCCGGCCCGAAACGCGTCCTCGCGCGTAGATGCCGCGAGCACGGCCCCGATGATGGCGGTAATGGTCAGGACCCGGAAGAAGTAGATGGGAAACTTATAGGCAATATCAATTAAAACGTACATGCAGATTAATTCGTGGGTTCGTCGGTATCGATAACTTCGCCATCGATAATATTATCGTCCTTGTCCGCAGCAGCGGAATTGCCGTTCTTGGGCGCGTTCTTCTTCTCGTTCACGCGCTCCTGGGCATAGTCATACGCGTCCTTCACGCCCTCGCGGGTTTCCTTGTACGCATCCGCGAACTTGTCCTTCGCCTCAGAGAAAGCCTCCGAGTCGCGGGTGTCTTCCGCGGCCTTCTTAATGGACGCGCCCCACTGCTTAGCGGTAGTGGTGGCCTTATCCAGCATGCCGTCCTTATCACCCTGTGGGGCCTGCGCACCTGTTCCCTGCGAGCCCTGGTTCTCGCGCTCTTCCTGCAGGCGGCCACCGAAGTCCTTGGCGGTATTCAGCGCGGATGCGCCAGCTTCCTTCAGGGAATCAAAAAGCTTCTTCTTCTCAGTCATGAAATCCTCCGTGTGATGGTTTAGTCCGGTGCATTAGGCGCCGAAAATGAGATGATTAACAGCATATATGGCCAATCCTGCCAGAGAGCCGACGATAGTGCCGTTGAGGCGAATAAATTGCAGATCCTTGCCCACCATCAGCTCGATATTCTGCGAGGCCTCCTGCGCATCCCAGCGCTTGATGGTCTCCGGGATGATTGCGATGATCTCCGGGGCGAATTTCTCCACCGCATAGCGCGCGGCCTTGTCCACCAGGTCATTGGCCTGGGCCAAGAACTCGGAATCCTCGAGCAAACGGTGCGCTAGTTCCTTCACCTTGGCCGTCATCTTCTGCCGCAGGAAGGACTCCGGGTCATTGAACTGATCAATGAGCGTGGTGGAAATGGTGCACCACATCGCTGCCGGCGCCTGCTGCACCTGGTCAGAGGAGAGCATCTCTTGCTTGATGTTCTCAATGCGCTCGCGCATATCCGCATCCCATTGCAGGTCCGCAGCCAGCTTGGATAGGTTGCGGCGGATAGCCAGGCGGGCCTCGTGGTTGCCATCGCGGCGAACCTCGTCGGCGAAATTAACGAGCTCGCTATAGACCTTGTCCCCTACCATTTCACGGGCAAAACGCGGCGCCCACCCAGGCATGCGCTCATCGATGGCCGTGACCACCGTCGATTCCATGCCAAGAATCTTCTTGTGCGCCCAGTCAATGAGGTCATCCTCCAGCGGGCGCGCCTTGCCGTCCGCGATATAGCCCTCCAGCAACCGGCCCAACGGCGGGCCCCACTCCGGCTCCGCCAGGCGGTCCATGACCTGGGTGCGGATGAACTGCTCCGCCTCAGCAGGGTCGAGGTCCTCCACCACGCTGGCGGCGCGCTGACCAATCCATTCGGAGACTTCCTCCGCCTTGCCGGGTTCTGCCCCCTGGCGCGCCAGCCACAGCGGCAGCTCCGCATCCCGCACCTTGGCGCTCAGTGCATCTGCGGTCAGGAAGTTCTCCTCCACAAAGTCCTTCAGCGCATCGCCCACGCGATCCTTATTATTCGGAATCAGCGCCGTGTGCGGGATGGGCAAGCCCATCGGCCGACGGAACAGTGCCGTCACCGCGAACCAGTCCGCCAGACCACCGACCATGCCTGCCTCCGCCGCCGCACGCACGTAGCCTACCCACACCGGTGCCCCGCTTTCCGATGCCTGCCACCACGAGCACCCCAAAAAGATCACTGCCGCCAGCAAAAGCAGCGACAGCGCAATCGCCTTCCACCGCCGCAGGTCCGCCCGGCGCACCTCCTGGTTGCCGGCCTGCGGCACACCGGTGCCTGACGATGCCGGCTCCCTAGCCGTATCGAGCTCTGCGTCCGAGCGGTGCGTCATGTGTTCTCCTTGGGGATTGTGAAGGTGCATGTGAGCTTCGGTCTATAACACTAGTGGGCATTGCGGGGGCGCAAGGTAGCTGGCTTGGCTGAAATCGATCTTTAGCTTTTCAAACCACTGAAATGCACTTCCCAGTGGCGTAGATCGACGAAGGACGATTCAGGTGGCACGACTCAACCTCAAGGCAATCGAAGAACGCATCAAGCCCCTTGCCGGGCAGGATGACTATGACCGCGAGTTCATCTTTGATCTCTTGCTGGCATACGGCCGCTCCAAGGGAAATATCACGCGCCTGCGCAATGGCTCGCTCAACATTGCTGAGGATCCAGAGCACGAGGTCGCACAGAAGAATATCGTCTACTTCCGCGAGACCACCGGCGATCTGCTCGAAGAACTTGAACGCCTGCGCGTTTCTCCCACGGTGGTGAAGTTTGCCACCCGCTTTGTCATTGTCACCGATTACACAGAAATGATCGCGTACGACCTGAAGACTAGGGAGAACCGTACCTTCCCTCTGCGCGAAATTGACCAGCATTTCACCTTCTTCTTGCCTTGGGCCGGCATGGAAAAGGCCCAATACACCGCCGAATCCCACGCGGATGTCAAGGCCGCGGAGAAGATGGGCACACTGTTCGATGAGCTCGCTTCCGCCAACCCCAGCATCATGAAAGACCCCGAACAGCGGCACGGACTGAACGTATTTTTCACCCGCCTGCTGTTTTGTTACTTCGCCGAGGACACCGGCATCTTTGGGGAGAACCAGTTCACCAACGCGGTGGGATCGCACACGCTGGAGGATGGCTCCGACACCGCCGATTTCATCCGCGACATGTTTGCCGCCTTGGATGAACCAGACCCGACGAAAAAGCCCAGCCACTTGGCGGACTTCCCTTATGTCAACGGCCGTCTCTTCCGCGCCGACGCCCACCTGACGGTGCCGCGCTTTCCCCCAAAGCCCGTGAGATGCTCATCGAGCTCGGCCGCCAGATTTGGCTCGACATCAACCCAGACATCTTCGGCTCCATGTTCCAGGCAGTCGTTGCACCAGGCAAGCGCTCCAACTTGGGCCAGCACTACACTTCAGTGCCCAACATCCTCAAGACCATCGAGCCACTATTTATGGATGATTGGGGTTGCCCGCAAATCGTGGACACCTAGTCAAGCTACCTAGTGGTTAGGCAGCTATTTCTTCTTCGTTTCTGGTTTGGGTGGTGTGGTTTTCGAAATCGACGGGGCTGACCATCCCGAGGGCGGAGTGCCGGCGTCGACGGTTGTAGACCACTTCAATCCAGTAGGCAACGGCCTTGCGGGCAGCATCGCGGGTTGGCCAGCGCTTCCGGTCGTAGAACTCGGTTTTCAGCGTCGACCAGAACGACTCGGCCATCGCGTTATCGAAGCACACCCCGGTACGCCCCACAGACTGAACAACACCTAGGTTGCGGCACACCTCCCAGAGCTTCTCACTGGTATATTGCGTCCCCCGGTCAGCGTGAAACACCAGCCCGTCAGGAACATCACCGCGCAGCGTATGCGCCATCCGCAGTGCTCGTTCGACCAAACTTGTATCTTGCACACTATCCATAGCCCAGCCCAGTACCCTGCGGGAATGACCATCGCGAACTGCGCATAAGTACAACCAACCCTCGCCGGTGCGCAGGTAGGTAATGTCCGACATCCATACCCGGTTGAGCTCGCCGGTATCAAACATGCGCTTGACCAGGTCAGGAAGACTCGACTTACGTTTAGATTGGATCGTTGTCACTGGAACGAAAGCACGCGGTGAAATCCCTTCAATGCCCATCATGCGCATCCGCTTGGCTACAG
>NZ_JBEHFO010000012.1:0-57247 GCF_040225595.1 Corynebacterium sp. KPL2734
CGTGATGGTCGCCTTATTGTGCACCGGCACGAGGCTTACCACGGGTTACAGATACACCACACTAGCGGACGCAACCGAGGCCGTTGCTTCCGCGAACAATACACTGGATAGATGGATCGACATCAAAGAGTACCTGGCGGCATTTACCACAGGGTGAAATTACTTGTCCGGTAGGTCCATATATAGCGACTACTGCTTGGATGGGATCCCCTGGATAACTAGCGGCATGGTTTGCTAAAGCAGAGACTTCGCCACAGGGGCCACCAAGGAAATGGTGTGCGTTTAAACCGAGAACGTGTTTTCCTGATTTGGTCAGGAGAGCTGCGGCTACGGTGTGGTCACCTCCGTCTTGGAAACGCTGCGCATGGGCGGTTGCTTTGGCTGTTAATTCCCGAAGTTCGTTAGTAATCACGCTTTAATGGTAGTAACTACTAGCAGCTTCGATCTATTTAAAGCTAGGGGCCAATCAAACCGGGATTTCCTGGGTTTGCTCGATCGCAGGAAACCTTAGCTCCGAAGCGTCACTTGGTTTATTCTTCTTAGGATTAGCAGAGTGTAATTAAAGTGGCCCGATGGAAGCATCTCAAATCCTATGCTCGAAGGCTGGGCTGCAGAAAATGCTAGGCAACTCCCAGGGTATTCAGGCATTCAACTTTCCCTTGGGTTTATTGAGTATATTCACAGAGTATGCGGCTTGGCCTTAATAACGGTCGGAAGAGTAGCTTGACCCGCAATGATCTGTGCAAAATCAGTATCCATAGAACGAAGTAAGCGTATCGCGTAGCGATGCGCAGACCAGAGACGATTAATATCGAGCATTGGCCGTAGATGAGCAGCTCGGTTTCTCATCCACCGCAGTTCATGGGCATAGCGATATACCGCTTCACGTCGAACGCCGTGAAATCCCGATGACAGTGCTGAGTTCCAGATTTCGACGCGTTTGTTGCGAGGACCAGCACTCGGAGAGGGAAGAATGCTAGTCCATGATCCGAAGTTCAAACTCGCCACCAAATCATCGTGAGTTGGCGGAATGGACTTCACCGAACGGCTACCAGGATGAGGTTTAGCATAATTATCTAGGGCCTTCTTCTCCCACCACTTTGGATATAGATCTGCAGTATTTCGAGGTTGCCATGAAGCAGGAATATTGGGGCGAACTAGATGTTGCAAAATCTTTGGAGCCGGATTCACAATCCAATCTTCATGACCTCCGAGAGCAGCATTCCATTTACGGAGACGCATATCGATTGTCTCGCGGAGCAAGACTTCGACTATCCCCGTTAGCTCGGTAACCGCGCTGGAAGCTTGTATATTCCATAGATAAAGCTGAGCTGCCTCAACAAGCCCTAGCGTGGCTTGCTTATATGTCTGGAAGCGCGCAGGAGGGATAGCCTGCTCTATTTGCCTAGCCGCACGATATGTCAGTTTAGGCATAGCACACTTGCCTTTCCTTTAGGATAGGTATAATATTTTGGCTATAAAGCGGGACAGTACCCGCAGCTACAGAATACCGGCGCTGAGAGGCTATCTCAGGGCCGGATTCTTTTTATAGGTGGGGAAGCGCAGGCTTAAACGAGGATTAAACGATATTTTGTAGGAATCGTTAATGTTCTCGGTCGATACAGCGTCATGGTGTGTACTTGCTGTCTGTGCGCTCTTTCGTTGCTTTGGCAGACATGGCTGGGCCAAATCGCGGGTAGCGGGCGGGATCGACTACCCTTGGCTAACGTGAACGAGCAGAAGAATACTGAAGTAAACGATGTCCCTGAGCAGCTGCGCATCCGCCGCGAAAAGCGCGACCGCCTGCTCGAATCCGGCGTGGAGGCCTACCCGGTATCCGTCGAGCGCACCATCGCGCTTAAGGAACTGCGCCATGATTTCCGCGTAGTGGCCGAGGGCGAAGAGCCGGGCAATGAAGAGGGCGTGACCTACCTGGAGCCCGGCGAGGAAACCGAGGTCACCCACGCCATCGCTGGCCGCCTTATCTTCATGCGCAATACCGGTAAGCTGTGCTTTGCCACCTTGCAGGACGGCGATGGCACCCAGATGCAGGCTATGCTTTCGCAGGCCAAGGTGGGCAAGGAGCGCCTCGATGCCTGGAAGTCCGACGTGGACTTGGGCGACTTCATCTCCGTTAGCGGCCACGTGGTTGCTTCCCGCCGCGGCGAGCTGTCCATCATGGCTGAGGAATGGACCATGGCGGCCAAGTCCCTGCGCCCGCTGCCGGTGTCCTTCGCGGATATGGCTGAAGATACCCGCGTGCGCCAGCGCTATAACGACCTCATTATCCGCGAAGAGGCCCGCAAGAACGCTATGGTGCGCGTGAAGGTCATGCGCGCGCTGCGCAATTACCTGGAAAGCCAGGACTTTGTAGAGATCGAAACCCCGATGCTGCAGACCCTGCACGGTGGTGCGGCCGCTCGCCCGTTTATCACCCACTCCAATGCGCTCGATATTGACCTCTACCTGCGCATTGCCCCGGAGCTGTACTTGAAGCGCGCCGTCGTCGGTGGCATCGACCGCGTCTTTGAAATCAACCGCAACTTCCGCAATGAGGGCGTGGACCGCTCCCACTCGCCGGAGTTCGCCATGCTGGAGACCTACGCCGCCTGGGGCGATTACAATGATTGCGCCCGCATGACCCGCGAGTCCATCCAGTCCGTGGCTCGCGAGGTCTTTGGTTCCACCACCGTCACGCTTGCCGACGGCACCGATTTCGACTTCGGCGGCGATCAATGGCCCGAAATCGAGATGTATCCTTCCCTGAATGAGGCCTTGCAGCGCAAGTTCCCCGGCCAGCCGGAGGTCACCATCGATACCGACGTGGAGACCCTGAAGGGAATTGCCAAGGTCATCGGCCTCGACGTGCCGAAGGGTGAAGGCTGGGGCCACGGCAAGCTGGTGGAGGAAATCTGGGAGGTCTTGTGCGAGGACCAACTGGAAGGCCCCATCTTTGTGAAGAACTTCCCGGTGGAGACCTCCCCGCTTACCCGCCAGCACCGTTCCGAGCCCGGCGTGACCGAAAAGTGGGACCTTTACGTGCGCGGCTTCGAGCTGGCCACCGGCTATTCGGAGCTTGTCGATCCCGTTGTCCAGCGCGAGCGCTTCGAGGATCAGGCCCGCCTTGCCGCCGGCGGCGATGAGGAAGCCATGGTCTTGGACGAAGACTTCCTCGCCGCGATGGAACAGGGCATGCCGCCCACGGCTGGTACCGGCATGGGCATGGACCGCCTGCTCATGGCCCTGACCGGCTTGGGCATCCGCGAGACCGTGCTCTTCCCGCTGGTAAAACCAGAACAGAAGTAGCCATACCCGGCGCCCACTCGGTGCCCGCCCACGCGGGCACACGTTAGCGCCCCGACACCGGCTGCAGCCTTCCTTTGGCTGCAGCCTTTTTGTTTACCCATTGCACCCGCCGCGTGTGCCTCGCAGCCCTAGTTGCACGCCTACTTCTGCCTAGTTCTATCGGTTTCACAAAAGTGCAACCTCCTCGGTGATATCTGAGCGAAAAATGCTACATCTCAGGGCCGAGTTTGCTCAGTTATCACCGAGGACCTATTGCATCGGAGGTTGCACAAAGGAGGTTGCGCATCAGAGGCTCCACAATCGAGGCCGAACGGAAGGCGTTGCGCATCGGAGGCCGCGCCGCGAAGAGCGAGCGACAAAGAATACCTAGTGTTCTCAGGCGCCATCTGTGGGAAGCGGCCCAGCGGAGGTATCGCCGCGCAGGCGCTTGATAATGTTTTCTGCAGAGATCAGGCACATCGGCACGCCGACGCCCGGCACGGCGGTCGCACCGGCGTAGTAGAGGCCGGCCACCTTGCGCGAGGCATTGCGCCCGCGGAAGAACGCAGATTGAAATAGCGTATGTGCTGGCCCCAAAGCGCCACCTGACCAGGAGTGATAGCGCTCGGCAAAATCGGCTGGTCCAAGGCTGCGCGTGATGGTGATTCGCTCGCGGAGGTCAGGAATATCGGCGGTGCGGGAAAGCTGGTCGAGGGCGGCATCGGCAATAGCAGCAACGCGCGGGGAAGCCTCGGGATGGTAGGCATCGCCGTGCCCGTAGGCTTCTGCAGCGGGGACGGGGATGAGGAAGAACAGATTTTCGTGGTCTTCTGGTGCGACATCCGCGTCAGTGGCCGAAACCTTCGAAATGTAGATGGACTCAGAGGCACCGAGGGGACGTTCCGTTTCCGGCGCGGAAAAGACCGCGCGGAAATCGGGGTCCCAGTCTTGGCTGAACAAAAAGGTGTGGTGAGCTAACTGCGGGAGCTTCCCCTTCACGCCGGCGAGTACCACCACGGTACCCAGCCCCGGATTGCGGCGGGCCCAGTAGCGCTCCGGATAGGTGCGCAGCTTCCGGGGCAGCAGCTGATTTTCGGTGTGGTGCAGGTCAGCAGCCGAGACCACAATATCGGCATCGATGTGCCCGTTCGTTGTGCGGACGCCGGTGGCGCGGGTAGAGGACCCACCGGTGGTGGTGATGGCGGTGACCTCTTCACCCAAACGGAAGGTGGCGCCGAATTTTTCTGCTTGGCGGCAAATGGCCTGCACCACTGCGTGGAATCCGCCGAGGGGGTAGCGCACACCTTCCACCAGGTCAGTATGGCTTAAAAGGGAATACAGCGCTGGGGCCGCGGCAGGCTCGGAGGAGAGAAAAACCGCTGGGTAGCTCAGGATCTGGCGCAGGCGCGTATCCGAAAATTGCCCGTTGACGTGTTTTTGCAAGCTAGTAGTAAGCAGCGCTGCAATCCGCGCTAGCCGATGCCGAATATCTGCATGCACCAAGTTCAAGGGCGCCGAAAATGTGGTGTACAAAAAGTGATCGAGCGCTACGTTGTAGGCGTCGCTGGCATCTGCCAAATAGCTGCGCACCTGGCTGCCCGCGCCTGGTTCTAGCGACTCGAAGAGTTGGGCCACGTTATCGGTCCCGGAATGTACATCCACGGGGGTAGGGCGCGAGCCGGTGCCAGTAGCGGATTCGGCGGGGCCGCCGGTATAGACGCGGTAATCCGGCGAGAGTCTCACTAGATCCAGTTCCTTTTCTGTCGAGGTGCCGCAGAGGGAAAAGAAGTGGTCGAAGGCATCCGGCATGAGGTACCAGGACGGTCCGGTATCCCAGCGGAACCCAGCCTCCGCATAGCTGCCCGCGCGCCCGCCGACCTCGTCTAGGGAGTCTACGACGGTAACTTCATAGCCCTCTTTTCCGAGGAGGGCAGCGGTGGCAAGGCCGGCGATGCCGGCCCCGATGACGACGGCGTGCATGATGTTCTCCTTAGGATTCAGTCTTCGGCGGGGTCCTTTACCTACGCGCGGTGCATTACCGCACCGCGCGCCTACGCACCGCACGCACCGCACGGGCGGCCAGCCACGCCTTGGTGCGATTCGGCACGGATATGCGGGTGGTTTTTAACTCCGCGGCGGGGGTAGCGGCGAGCCGGTTAGTGAGCTCGGCAAAGATATCGGCGGCGGCGCGCACACCGAAGCGGGCGGATAGCGGCAAGAGGTTAATGGATTCTTCGGCGGCAGCGAGATCGTGGCGGATATCGGCGATGAGCGCGGACTTGGCGGCCTCGGAAAGCTCTCCGCCAGCGGCCTGTGGAAAATAGGCCCGGCCCAGGACCGAGGAGTCCTCGCCTAAATCCCGCAGGAAGTTAATCTTTTGAAACGCTGCCCCCAAGTGGCGTGCGCCGCGGTCCATCGTGGCGCGGTCGGCGGCGGACACGGTTTCTTCCGCCAGGAAGACCTGCACGCACAATAAGCCGATGACCTCGGCGGAACCGTAGATATACTCGGCGAGTTCCGCGGCGGAATACTCCCGCTGGGAAAGGTCGGCGCGCATGGAATCGAAAAAGGCCACGAGGTGCTGGCGCTGGAAGCCACAGCGCCTAGCGGTAATGGCATAGGAGTGCACGACGGGATCGGTGTGCAACCTTTTCTCCGGCGCCGCTAGGATAGCGGCCTCGTAGGCATCGAGCGCGGCGGCAGCATCGATGCTGGCTTGGTGCGCGGTGCCATCGACAAGCTCGTCTGCGATGCGCACTACGGCATAAAGGTGGCGGATGTCTTCGCGCACCCGCCCGCGCAAAAGGCGCGTGGCCAGGGTAAAACTGGTGGAATACTGCCCCATAACCTGCGCGGCCGCGCGCGAGGCCGCCTGGTCATAGCGAGTCAACATACTTGCAAAAGTAGCACGCGCCTGAAACACCCTAGCGGTTGGTGGCCCGCGGCTGGCCCTCGGCAAAGCCGGCGGCCGATTGCACGCCCACGGTGGCGCGCTCGTGGAAGCTAGCCAGCGAATCGGCCCCGGCGTAGGTGCAGGACGAGCGCACGCCGGAGATGATGCGGTCCACCAAGTACTCCACGCCGCCGTGTTCCGGATCGAGGTAGATGCGGGAGGTGGAAATGCCCTCCTCAAACATCTCGCGGCGGGCGCGCTCGAAGGCCTCGGTGGCGGAATTGCGGCCGCGCACAGCCCGGCGCGAGGCCATGCCGAACGATTCCTTGTAGAACGAGCCATCGGCATCCTTGTGCAGGTCACCGGGGGATTCGAAGGTGCCGGCGAACCAGGAGCCAATCATCACATTGGACGCGCCCGCGGCCAGCGCCAGGGCCACGTCGCGGGGATCGCGCACGCCACCATCGGCCCATACGTGCGCGCCAACCTCGCGGGCTGCGGCGGCACACTCCAGCACGGCGGAAAATTGCGGGCGGCCCACGCCGGTTTGCATGCGGGTGGTGCACATCGCGCCGGGGCCCACGCCGACCTTGATAAGGTCCGCGCCCGCCGCGGCCAACTCGCGCACGCCGGCGGCGGTGACCACGTTTCCGGCGGCAATCGGCAGGCCCAGATCCAGGGCCTTGACCTTGCGCAGCGCCGCCAGCATGCTGTCTTGATGCCCGTGGGCGGTATCGATGACGAGGACGTCAGCGCCGGCATCGGCAAGCGCCCGCGCCCTGCCCTCAACGTCACCATTGATGCCCACCGCGGCACCGATGTGCAGGCGCCCTTGCTTGTCGATGCCCGGCTTATACATCGTCGCCCGCAACGCACCCTTGCGCGTCAAAATGCCGGCCAGCGTGCCATCCGGGTTGACCACCGGGGCGAGCTTGCGCGAGGTTGCGCGCAGGCGGGTAAAGGCCTCCTGCGGGTCGATGCCCACCGGTAAGGTGACCAAATCCGTGGTCATGAGCTCGCCCACGGCGGTAAAATTATCCTGCCCGCGCAGGTCCTTCGGCGTAATGATGCCCACCGGCAGCGCGCCGTCGACCACGATGGCCGCGCCGTGGGCGCGCTTGTGCAAAAGGTTGCTGGCATAGCCCACCGTGTGGTGCGGCTTGATGGTGATTGGGGTGTCATAGACCAGGTCAGCGGCCTTTACCGAGGCGATCGTCTCCGCCGCGGCCTCCAGGCTGAGATCCTGCGGCAGGATGGCCATGCCGCCGCGCCGGGCGATGGTCTCTGCCATGCGGCGGCCGGCCACTGCGGTCATATTCGCCACGATGAGCGGGATGGTATTGCCCGTGCCACCGGCCGCGGTGAGGTCGACCGCCTGCCGCGAGCCAACATCCGAGTGATTCGGCACCATAAATACATCCGAGTAGGTCAGCTCGTAGGGTGGGCGGGAATCATTGAGGAAATGCACTGTGGGATTGCCTAACGTGAATCGAGGGTGCGGTAGAAGACATCTAAATCATACGCCCCAAGTTTTGCCGGTTAAGCCAACTCAGTATCCTGATTTGGTGTCTCAGAATCCCGCTCCGAAAATCTCCGCAGAGGTCATAGCCAACCTCACCATCTTGGTGCTCTCCGCGATGGTGATGATCCTGAATGAAACCGCGCTTTCGGTGGCGCTGCCCACCATCATGGCGGATTTCTCCATCCCGGCGACCTCCGCGCAGTGGCTGCTGACCGGCTTCTTGCTCACCATGGGTGTGGTCATTCCCACCACTGGGTTCCTGATGGATAAATTCACCACCCGGCAGATTTTCGGTGCCTCCACCGGCGTTTTCCTGACGGGCACGGTGCTAGCGGCCCTCGCCCCGGCCTTTGGACTGCTCCTGGCCGGCCGCGTGCTGCAGGCCGCCGGTACCGCGCTGATGATTCCCACCCTTATGACCGTGGCCATGACGCTCGTTCCACCGCAACGCCGCGGCACCGTCATGGGCATTATCACCGTGGTCATCTCCGTGGCGCCGGCCCTGGGCCCTACCGTCGGCGGGTTTATTTTGAGCATGGCGACCTGGCACGTCATCTTCTGGACCATGGTTCCGCTCATCGCCGCCATTAGCATCGCCGGTTACTTCCGCCTGGTCAACGTGGGCGAGCGCAGGGATACCCCGCTCGATATTCCGTCGGTATTCTTATCCGCCCTGGCCTTCGGCGGGCTCATTTATGGCCTATCGTCCATCGAAAAGATGGTGGAGGGCGGCTCGCTTGCCGATGCCCTCCTACTCCTCCTCGGCATCCTCGCCCTCATTACCTTTACCGTGCGCCAACACCGGCTGGCCAAGGTAAACCGCGCGCTATTGGACCTGCGCCCGTTCAAGGTCCGCAATTTCACCCTCGCGGTTATCGCCATGCTGCTCATGTTCGCCCTGCTGCTGGGCACGGTGAATATCCTGCCCATTTATCTGCAGAGCTCGCTGGCGGTATCCTCGCTGGTCACCGGCCTCGTGGTCATGCCGGGCGGCCTCTTGCAGGGCGGGATATCCCCGATTGTGGGGCGGATTTATGACGCCCTTGGCCCCCGGCCCCTGTTGATTCCCGGCGCCATCATGTTTTCTACCGGCATTTGGCTGATGACCCTGCTGACAGAAAACAGTGAGGTGTGGATGGTTATTGGCATGCATATCCTGTTCGCCGTGGGCATCGCGCTCATGATGACCCCGCTGATGACGGTCTCGCTGTCCTCGCTTCCCGATGACCTCTACTCCCACGGCTCTGCCATCTTGAATACGCTGCAGCAGCTCGCCGGCGCGGCGGGTACCGCCTTCCTCGTGGCCTTTTTGACCAGCGGCACCAAGTCCGGCCAAGCCGAGGGCATGAGCGAGGCCGCCGCCACCGCCCAAGGCGCGCACTGGGCCTTCCTTTTCGCCGGCGTGCTCTCGCTTTTCGTGCTCGTGCTAGCGCCGCTGCTCAAGCGCGTGCCCGCCGCCGACTAGCGCCGTGACGTTGCACGGCGCCCGACGCGCCGCGCGGAGTAACCCCTGCCGGGAGAGCGCGGACCGGTCAGCCTCGCCAGCTCTCCTCCGGCGCCTACTGCGCGCACAGCGGTAGCTTTAGCCGCGCGGATTCGGCATCATCGCCCCACACCATGAAGATGGACTGGGTACCTTCCACGGCCATAACGTAGGTCTGCGGATCCGTTGAGGCCTCGTAGCTTTGGATGGTGCACTTATCGTTGGATAGCTCTACTGGGTCAGTGTTTGGGAGGACCGCATCGCGCTCTTCCACACTGGGGTAGTAGGCGGCGGTGTAGTCGAAACCGTCTCCCGAGCAGGTGATCTTCGCTTCTTGTCCATCCTCTGGGGAGCGGGAGGAACACTCTGCACCGAGCGCGCCGTCTTGGCCGCTGCGCGAGCCGATCAGGCTCGGATAAGCATCCGCCAAGTTCTTTTCCTTGTCATCCCAGCTGGGGTAGGACAGGAAGAACCACAACGCGCCCGCGGCGGCCACCGCGATGACGGCCAAAACAGAAATGAGCGCGATGAGCCCGCCCTTGCCCTTCTTCTTTGGCGGGGCCGCATTCATCGGCGGTACCGGCTGTTGCTGGTACTGCGGCTGATATTGCTGTTGATACTGCGGCCCGGCCTGGTTCTGCGGTGGGAACTGCTGCTGCGGTTGTGGCGGGAACTGTTGTTGCGGCTGGGACTCGGGCTCTGCGGCCTGCACCGGCGGGAATTGTGAGGTATCGAGATCTCGCTCGGGGCGCAGCGCCTTAACGACCTCTTTAGCGCTCGAGAAATCCTTGTCCGGTCTAAAAGAAGGACACGTGGCGGTAACGAGTTTTTGGAAGGCGCGGACCGCATCGGCACCCGTCGCGCTCTTCGCCTTTTCCGAATCTTTCTCGGCGGTTTCCTCCGACGATTTCTCCCCATCGTTCTCGGCGGTTTCCTCCGCCGTGCTGGCACCGCCTGGGCCAGCGGCGGCGAGGACGGCGACCTCTTTATCCTCATCCACGAAAACGCGCTCGGCCTTGAGTCCATGGACGGCGAAATCCGCGCGGTTGCGGCTAATCAGGAAATCCACCGCTCCGGCCACGGGGGTGAGGATTTCTTGGGTGCGGGGTTTGGTGGGGGCATCGGCAAGCGCGGGCAAGGCTGTGCCCTTACAGCCCTTGCGGACCAAGAACTCCTGGCCATCCGCGGTGGTGCCAGAACCCACCAGGGCGGCGAGCGCGGGATGGTGCAGGCCGTGCAGGGCAGTAGAGGCCTTGACGATGCCCTCTACCCCCGCCGCGAAGATCTCCACCGTAAATTCCTCGTGCGTGGAACCGTCCTCCACGGCAAAAAGGGTGGAATTGGGCCCCTCATCGAGCACTGCCTTTTCGTGCAGGTTGTGCTGGGAGGCAAAGAATTCGGGAAGGTGCGGCACGGCTATTTTATTCCTTTGTATCTACGAGACGACAGGGAGAATGAAGAAGATTCTAGGGCAAAAAGGCCCTGTTCGCTACCGGCGTACACCCATGTGAGCTGCGAGTATGGGCGGTTTGGGCCGTTTATAGGGCAATGGGGACCAAAAAGAGGAAATCCTTTGGGGTGTGCGGCGTTACAGTGGGTACCACATTAGAAGCGAAAGTTTAGGGGAGTCATGTTCGAGAGGTTTACAGACCGTGCTCGTCGCGTCATCGTTTTGGCGCAAGAAGAAGCACGCATGCTTAACCACAACTACATCGGAACCGAGCACATCCTGCTCGGCCTTATCCACGAGGGAGAAGGTGTAGCTGCCAAGGCTCTAGAGTCCATGGGCATTTCCTTGGAGGACGTGCGCCGTGAGGTAGAGGAGATCATCGGCCAGGGCAGCCAGCCGCACACCGGCCACATTCCTTTTACCCCGCGCGCTAAGAAGGTCCTTGAGCTGTCCTTGCGCGAGGGCCTGCAGATGGGTCACAAGTACATCGGCACGGAGTTCCTCCTGCTCGGACTTATCCGTGAGGGCGACGGCGTTGCCGCACAGGTGCTGACGAAGCTCGGCGCTGATCTGCCGCGCGTGCGCCAGCAGGTTATCCAGCTACTGTCCGGCTACGAGGGCGGCCAGCAAGAAGGCGGCGGCGACTCGAACCAGACCCCAGGCCCCATCGGCGCGGGCGCAGGTTCCGGCGCCGGTGCCGGCGGACGCGGTGGTTCCGGCGGCTCGGGCGAGCGCTCCAACTCGCTCGTGCTGGACCAGTTCGGCCGCAACCTCACCCAGGCAGCCAAGGACGGCAAGCTAGACCCCGTCGTTGGTCGCGAGTCTGAGGTTGAGCGCATCATGCAGGTACTCTCCCGTCGCACCAAGAACAACCCGGTGCTCATCGGTGAGCCCGGTGTTGGTAAGACCGCTGTGGTTGAGGGCTTGGCGCTGGACATTGTCAACGGCAAGGTCCCAGAAACCCTTAAGGACAAGCAGCTTTACTCGCTTGACCTGGGTTCTTTGGTCGCCGGTTCCCGCTACCGGGGTGACTTTGAGGAACGCCTGAAGAAGGTTCTTAAGGAAATTAACCAGCGCGGTGACATCATCTTGTTCATCGACGAGATTCACACCCTCGTCGGTGCCGGTGCCGCCGAAGGTGCCATCGACGCTGCTTCGCTGCTCAAGCCCAAGCTGGCCCGAGGCGAGCTACAGACCATCGGTGCTACCACCCTGGATGAGTACCGCAAGCACATCGAAAAGGATGCCGCGCTGGAGCGTCGTTTCCAGCCGGTGCAGGTCGATGAACCTTCGCTGGATGATACTTTCCTCATCCTGAAGGGCCTGCGCGATAAGTACGAGGCGCACCACCGCGTGTCCTACACCGATGAGGCACTGCACGCTGCCGCGCAGCTGGCGGACCGCTACATCAATGACCGCTTCTTGCCAGATAAGGCCGTCGACCTCCTCGATGAGGCCGGTGCCCGCATGCGCATCAAGCGCATGACCGCCCCGAAGGGCCTGCGCGAGGTCGATGACCGCATCGCAGAGGTTCGCCGGGAAAAGGAAGCGGCTATCGATGCCCAGGACTTCGAAAAGGCCGCCGGCCTGCGCGATGACGAGCGCAAGCTGGGCGAAGAGCGCTCCGAGAAGGAAAAGCAATGGCGCTCCGGTGACCTAGAGGAAATCGCCGAGGTAGGCGAGGACCAAATTGCTGAGGTCTTGGCGCACTGGACCGGCATCCCCGTGCTGAAGCTGACGGAGAAGGAATCTTCCCGCCTGCTCAACATGGAAGAAGAGCTGCACAAGCGCATCATTGGCCAGGACGAGGCGGTCAAGTCCGTCTCCCGCGCCATCCGCCGCACCCGTGCAGGCCTCAAGGATCCACGCCGTCCTTCCGGTTCCTTCATCTTCGCCGGCCCGTCCGGTGTGGGTAAGACCGAGCTGTCGAAGTCGCTGGCTAACTTCCTCTTCGGTTCGGATGATGACCTCATCCAAATCGATATGGGCGAGTTCCACGACCGCTTCACCGCCTCCCGCCTCTTCGGTGCTCCTCCGGGATACGTTGGCTACGAAGAGGGCGGCCAGCTGACCGAGAAGGTTCGCCGCAAGCCATTCTCCGTGGTGCTTTTTGATGAGATCGAAAAGGCCCACAAGGAGATCTACAACACCTTGCTGCAGGTGCTGGAAGATGGCCGGCTTACCGATGGCCAGGGTCGCGTCGTCGACTTCAAGAACACCGTCCTCATCTTCACCTCGAACCTGGGTACCCAGGACATCTCGAAGCCGGTGGGCTTGGGCTTTACCGGCGCCAGCGAGAACGATTCGGACGCCCAGTACGAGCGGATGAAGGCAAAGGTCAACGACGAGCTGAAGAAACACTTCCGCCCCGAGTTCCTGAACCGTATCGATGACGTGGTGGTCTTCCACCAGCTCACCCGCGAGCAGATCGTGCAGATGGTTAACCTGCTCATTGACCGCGTGGGTACCCAGCTGGAGGAGCGCGATATGGGCATCGAGCTCACCGATAAGGCCCAGAACCTCCTGGCCCAGCGCGGCTTCGACCCGGTTCTTGGTGCTCGTCCGTTGCGCCGCACCATTCAGCGCGATATCGAGGACCAGCTCTCGGAGAAGATCCTCTTCGGCGAGATTGGCGCCGGCGAAATCATCTCGGTCGACGTCGAAGGCTGGGACGGCGAGTCCAAGGACGACTCCGGCGCTACGTTCACCTTTACCCCGCGCCCGAAGCCGCTGCCGGATGACATCGATGAGCCTTCGCTTGCCGATGCCTCCGTCCGCGACAACGATCCCTCCGACGGTTCCGATTCGGATAACTCCGATTCCGATTCCAACGACGACAACGGCGACGGCAACGGTCCAAAGGACGGCGGTTCCGGTTCCGACAATGACGGCATCGACACCAACGGCGAGCCGGATGTCATTTCGCCGGATGTGCCATCGGAAAAGCTGGGCCCCGGTAACTCCGACGACGATGGCAAGAACCCGCCACCAGCAGGCGCTGGCCAACCGATGTAACTAATCGGCTCGGCTCGCCCCGCCCCGGCCCGGCCCGCGCGGGCCTCCATAACCACCCTCGGTTCCACTGCGAACCTTGGGTGGTTTTCGTATGTGCCCAGCGTGGTGCACGGGGGTATTGCTAAAATGGCCGGTTATGGGACTTCAGTATCGTTCGCGCAAAAAGACCGGCAAGAATAGCTGGATAAACATCTCCGGATCCGGTGCTTCCATGTCCACGAAGATTGGCCCGGTGACCTTTAATTCTCGCGGCGGCATGTGGGTCAACCTCCCTGGCGGGCTCAACTTCCGCGGCCGTTGGCGTTAACGATTCTCTGTGCTTCAACGCTGATAGGCCCGGCGGGAGGTTAAACCGGCAGGTGGTTAGACCGTCAGGTGGTTAAACCGGCAGGTGGTTAAACCGGCAGGTGGTTAAACCGGCAGGTGGAAGAGGCCGGCGGAGTTTTGCTCGGCGAGGCCATCGTCAAGCAGCGAAGCCAGCGCGCGGGAACGTTGCGCGGCATCGGGCCAAACCACGTCGATAGCAGACTGCGGCACCGGGTGTTCGGCGGCGCGCAGCACGTCTAGAATCTTGCCGCGCACCTGCCTGTCGGTCCCGGCAAATTTTTGCACGCGCTTTTTTGCGCGGGATTGTTCCGCGGCGGAAGGCTCGGGGCACCCGGCGAGCTGCCAGGCACACGTCGCGCGCAGGGGACAGCGCTTACAATCGGGATTTTTCGCCGTACACACCAGCGCGCCGAGCTCCATGAGCGCAGCAGAAAACCGCGGCCCGTTGCGCTCGGGCAAGAGGGCGGCCACAGCGGCGAGCTCGCGCTTGGAGGGCGACGGGGCGAGGAAATTCCCGTCCTCGGCGCGGGCATAGACGCGGCGCACGTTGGTATCGACCACCGGCACGTTCTGGCCAAAGTGAAAGCACGCCACGGCGCGGGCAGTGTAGTCGCCGATTCCAGGCAGTGCGAGCAGCTCATCCACGTCTGATGGAACCTCGTCCATTACCCCCGCGCACTCCCAGAGCCGCAGCGCGCGCCGCGGGTAGCCGAGCTTGCCCCAGGCGCGCAGAACCTCGGCGCGGGAGGCTTGGGCGAAGTCCGTGGGGGTGGGCCAGCGCCGCATCCATTCCTCCCACACGGGGGCGACGCGGGCGACGGGGGTCTGCTGGCTCATGACCTCGGAAAGGAGCACTCCCCAGGCGGAGGTACCGGGGCGCCGCCAGGGCAAATCGCGTTCATTGGCGTCAAACCAGGAAAGAAGTGCGTGCGTATCCATCTCGCAGGACAGTCTAGGGCATTAAAATGTAGTTCATGCCATTAAGTAACGTTGCCCATAATCCGCAAGCCGTCTGGGAGGCCCTCCAGGCCGGTAACCAGCGCGTCATCGACGGCACCATCATGGATCTCAACAAGATTTATGAGCGCGACGGGCTCACCAAGGGCCAGGATCCCCGCGTGGTGGTCCTGGCCTGCTCCGATTCCCGCGCGCCCATCGAGCACATCTTCAATATCGGTTTCGGCGATGCCTTCGTCATCCGCACCGCCGGCCACATCCTGGACGCCTCCGTGCTGGCTTCCTTGGACTATGCGCTCGACCACCTGCACCCCAACCTGTTGGTGGTCTTGGGTCACCAGTCCTGCGGTGCGGTGGCGGCCGCGGTGGATTTTGTCCGCGGCGGCGAGCTGCCCATCGGCCTGCAGCGGCCCATCATCGAGAAGGTCGCGACGTCCGCTTGGACTGCGGGGCCTGACGCCACGCTTGCCGATGTCGAGCGTCAACACACCCTCCAAACCGTCACCCAGGTCGTGGCCAGCATCCCTAATGTGCGCAAGCAGCTTGACGATGGCTCCTTCGGCATCGTCGGCGCCCGCTATCTCCTCGAAGAATCGCGCGTGGAGCCGTTGCACTCCTACGGCGTCGAGTTGACACGCGGAGCCGGCTTAGCGGATCCAGGCGCGTCTACCACTTAAAATTGAGTGCGTGAACCAGAATAAGCCCCTTCCAGAAGAGATCTATAAGCGCCGCCGGGTTGCCGCGCTTATCATCGTGATCGTCCTGGCCGTGGTGCTGATCTGGGCGGCGGTGGCCGCCTTCGGCGGCGATAGCGACGATTCCGTTGCCGCGTCCTCAGAGTCTTCGGCGGCAACCACCTCCGCCGAAACCACCAGCGAATCCGCAACCACGTCCACGGATTCGACGAGCGAATCCGAGTCCGAATCCGAACCTGCCTCCGAGTCGGAAGCCAAGGATGGGGAAGAGGGGGCATCGGAAAGCAAGGAGCCCGAGGAATCCGTGCACGCCGCGAAGGACACCTGCTCGCTTGAGGACTTGGAGGTGCGCACCTCCATGCTCAACTATTCCGTGCCGGACGGCGAGCTGCCGAAGTTCTTCATGACCGTCACCAACCCCACCGCCGCGGATTGCAAAATCGACCTAGATGAGAACTCGCTGCGCTTCGAGGTCTACAAGATGACCGATAACCAGCGCGTATGGTCCGATACCGATTGCTACGCCTCCGTGCAGACCGGTGAGCAGACCTTCCCCGCGGGCAAGGACCTGAAATTCGAGGCCGAATGGTCCCGCCAGGCATCCGAACCGGGCAAGTGCACCGACCGCCCGACTGCCGAGCCGGGTGCCTACTTCGCCCACACTGTTATCGGCGATAATTCCTCCCCGCCGCAGGACTTCACCCTCCGCTAAGCGCGCGGCCTCCTTACAGTCGGCCGCGCGGAACCAGCTCGGGCGGAAGCATCCCGCGCGGGAGTCCGCGCCGCCGGAGCGCCCTCCCCTCGGCAACAGCTTGGCAAGAACCAATCACCGGTTACGGTTGAACTACGGCTGGACTGCGGCGAGGGCCTCGCCAAGCGTTGCGACTTGCCGCACCTGCATGCCGTCCACGGGGTTGATTTCCCCGCGCGGGATAATCGCCCGCTTGTATCCCAGCCGCGCCGCTTCCTGCAGGCGCCGCTCAATATTCGGCACGGGCCGCAGCTCGCCGGCCAAGCCCACCTCGCCAATGACCACCGTCTTCGCCGGCAGCGGCTGCTCGTGCAGCGAGGACCAGGTAGCCAGCGCCACCGCGAGGTCGGTTGCGGTTTCGGTAATCCGCATGCCGCCCACCGTGGCCACATAAGCATCCTTATCGTTAGTGCGCTGGCCGGCGCGCGCCTGCAATACGGCGAGCACCATGGGCACGCGGTTGGCATCGAGTCCCGTGACCATGCGCCGCGGGTTCTTCGCCACGGGGTCCACGGTCAGCGCCTGGACCTCGGCGAGGATGGGCCGCACGCCGTCCATGGCAACGGTTACCGCGGAGCCATCCGGAGTCGTGCCGCGGTGGGAGAGGAAGAGCCCCGACGGGTCCGCGACCTCCCGAATACCCCCGGCGGTTTGCTCGAAACAACCCACCTCATCGGTCGCGCCGAAGCGGTTTTTCATCCCGCGCAGCATGCGGAGGCTGGACTGGCGGTCGCCTTCGAAGTTTAAGACGACATCGACAAGATGCTCCAAAACCCGCGGTCCCGCCACGTTTCCGTCCTTGGTCACGTGCCCCACCAGCAGCACGGGGATGCCGGTGGATTTCGCCAGGGAGGTCAGCGCCGCGGTCACGGCGCGCGATTGCGCGACGCCGCCGGGCACGCCTTCTACCCCCACTGCATGCATGGTCTGTACGGAGTCCACGATGATGAGGCCGGGTTTGACGGCATCGACATGCCCAAAGACGGCGTCCAGGTTGGATTCGGCCGCGAGGTACAGCGATTCTTGCAGCGCCCCGGTGCGCTCGGCGCGGGCGCGGACCTGGCCGGCGGATTCCTCGGCGGTGGCGTAGAGGACGGTGCGGCCGAGCTGGGCCCACCGGGAGGCGACCTCGAGAAGCAGCGTGGATTTGCCCACGCCGGGCTCGCCGGCCATGAGCACCACCGATCCCGGCACGATGCCGGAACCCAGCACGCGGTCAAGTTCGCCGATGCCCGTGCGCACCGTCTTCGTCGCCTGCGCGCCCACCTGCGTGATGGGCTGCACCGGGCTCGTCGGCGCCACGCCCTTATGCCCACCGCTTGCCGATGCCCCCGCCACCACCGGTGCCTTTTCCTCCATCGTCCCCCACGAACCGCAATCCGGGCAGCGCCCGAGCCACTTGGGGGAGACATAACCGCATTCGGAGCAGGTGTGGATGGGGCGAGATTTTTTGGCCATGATGTAGAGCCTAGAACGTGGCGGCCAAAACGACGAACGCGCCCGTACTCCGCGGAAAGAGTAGGGCGCGCGTGTGGTGGGCGATTAGTGGTGCGAGTTACCGGTATTCGCGTCGGTGGTGTAGCCCTCTGGGGATTCCACGTCGCGGTCGTACTTACCGGACTCCATCTGGGAGGCGGCGACGGTGGCGTCGACCTCGATGGACCCGTTGGAGAACTCGAAGGTAACCGGGCGGTGGCCGGCGTAGCCAAAGTCATCGTTATCCAGGTGGGTGGCTACGTACTGCACGGTTTCGGAATCGTGATCCGGAGTGGCGTCCAGGTTCTCCTGGGAGTCTGCCACGATGGAGTGATCGCGCTTGAGCGGCTGGGTCTGCTTCATCTCGACGGTCTGGCCGTCGACCTTCACGGACTTCAAGGTGATGACATCGGTTTCATAGCCCTGGTTGACGGCGTTGAACTTCAACGCGGCGCCACCGTCTGGCTCTGTCAGGATGGTGACATCACGGACGGCAATCTTTTCGTCATCGGTGCTGGCAGAAGCGCCATCAACCGCAGCTACCTTCTCTGCCGTCTGGGCGACGTGGCCTGCCGAGCAAGAAGCCAGCGCCAAAGCGGAGACGGCGGTAACGGAAATAATGGCACCGCGACGGGCGGCGGACTTCAGGGACTGCACGTTGAGCATCCTCCATCAATTGCGATCTCAGGGCTTATCAAATCTTTAGCCTAGTCCCTTTCGATATAAAGTACACAGTTTCTCGCTAACCTAGCGGGTAGTCTGTGGGGGTAATCGGGGGCATCCGGTGGCGGGCATGGCGCGCGTGATAAAATGGCGGCCTTAGTTATCGGCATATTCACGGGATTATAAGGAGTGGCAATGGAATATAAGGTCGGCGAGGTCGTCGTCTACCCGCACCACGGCGCGGCGGTCATCGAGGATATCGAAACCCGCGAAATGGGCGGCGAAGAGCTGGAATACCTCGTGCTACACATCAACCAATCCGATCTCGTCGTCCGCGTGCCTAAGAAGAATGCGGATAACGTCGGCGTGCGCGATGTCGTGGGCAAGGAGGGCCTGGAAAAGGTCTTCTCCGTGCTGCGCGATGAAGACGTGGAAGAGGCCGGCAACTGGTCCCGCCGCTACAAGGCCAACCAGGAGCGCCTTGCGTCCGGCGATATCAACAAGGTGGCAGAAGTGGTGCGCGATCTCTGGCGCCGCGACCAGGACCGCGGCCTGTCCGCCGGCGAGAAGCGCATGCTGGGCAAGGCCCGCACCATCCTGGTGGGCGAGCTGGCGCTGGCGCAGCCGGTCGATGACAAAAAGGCCGATACCATGATGGAAGAAATCGACGCCACCATCGAGCGCCACCGCGCCGCCGGCTTGGTCGATGATCAGTCCATTACCACCGATATCGACAACGACATCGATCTCGATGACCTCTCCTTCGACGACGAAGACTAAACCCCGCGTTATCGCCTTAATCGCCGCGGCCGGGCAAGGCACCCGCCTCGGCGCGCAGGTGCCCAAGGCCTACGTCGATCTGCACGGCCGCACCCTGCTGGAGCGATCCATACGCACCATGGCCAACTCCGGCCTCGTGGACGAGGTCATTGCGGTGGTGAGCCCGGCTATGGAGGGGGAAGCTGGGGGCATCGTCAAGCGCGTGGGCGCAGATATCCCGGTGCGCCTGGTGCATGGGCACGGCGAGCGCGCCGATTCCATTTGGGCCGGGCTGCAGGCCATTCCGGACGAGGACGCCGTGGTGCTCATCCACGATGCCGCCCGCGCGCTCACGCCCACCGCGGTGGTCGAGCGCGTGGCGCGGCGTATCCTTGCCGGTGTGCCCGCCGTTGTCCCGGTGGTTCCCGTGACCGATACCATCAAGGAAGTCGCCGGTGACACCGTCATTGGCACCCCCGATCGCGCCCGCTTGCGCGCCGTGCAGACCCCGCAGGGGTTCCGCCTCGCCGCGCTGCGCCAGGCCAACCTGGATTATTGGCGCAAGCAGCCGGATTTCACCGCCACGGACGATGCCAGCCTGATGGAATGGCACGGCCAGCGCGTGGAGACCGTGCCGGGCGATATCCTCGCCTTCAAAATCACCACCCCCACGGACCTGACCCTGGCCCGCGCCCTTGCAGAGGAGCAGCATGACTGAGCCCATCATCCCCCGCGTCGGCATCGCGACCGACGCCCACCAGATTGAAGCCGGTAAGCCCTGCTGGATTGCCGGGCTGCTTTTCGATGACGCCCCCGGCTGCGAGGGCCACTCCGACGGCGACGTCGTAGCCCATGCGCTTGTCGATGCCCTCCTCTCCGCCTCCCACCTCGGCGATCTCGGCTCCTTCGTGGGCGTGGGCCGGCCCGAATACGATGGTGTGTCCGGCGCCCAGCTCCTGCGCGAGTGCCGCGAGCTGCTGGAAGCGGAAGGTTTTATCATCGGCAATGCCGCAGCCCAGCTCATTGGCCAGACGCCGAAGATGGGCCCGCGCCGCGAGGAGGCCGAGGCCGTGCTTTCGGAAATCCTCGGCGCGGATGTTTCTATTTCCGCCACCACGACCGACCATTTGGGCTTTACCGGCCGCAAAGAGGGCCGCGCGGCGGTAGCAACGGCCGTTGTCTGGCGGCGCCAACACTAACCCCGCGCACGGGTGATTTAGACTGGGTGGCGTGAGTACTTTGCGCATTTTTGACACAGCCACCCGCAGCCAACGCGACTTCGAGCCGATTCGCCCCGGCCATGCCTCCATCTACTTGTGTGGCGCCACCCCGCAGGCGCAGCCGCACATCGGCCACCTGCGCTCCGGCGTGGCTTTCGACATCCTGCGCCGCTGGTTGCTCGCGCAAGGCTATGACGTCGCGCTCGTGCGCAATGTCACCGATATCGATGACAAGATCCTTACCAAGGCCGCCGAGAATAATCGCCCCTGGTGGGAGTGGGTGTCCACCTACGAGCGCGAGTTCACCAAGGCCTATAACCTGCTCGGCGTTCTCCCGCCGTCCGTGGAGCCGCGCGCGACGGGCTTTGTCACCCAGATGGTCGAGTACATGCAGCGGCTTATCGATGCCGGCTTTGCCTACCCCGTCCCCGCGCCCGCGCAAGACGCCGAAGACACCCCCGCCGATGCAGCCGGCTCCGTGTACTTTGATGTCGAGGCCTGGACCAAGGCGGAAGGATCCGACTACGGCGCGCTGTCCGGCAACCGCGTCGAGGAGATGGAACAAGGCGAGTCAGACAACGCGGGCAAGCGCAGCCCGCTGGACTTCGCTCTGTGGAAGGCCGCGAAGCCGGGCGAGCCGAGCTGGCCCACCCCGTGGGGGCGCGGCCGCCCGGGCTGGCACTTGGAGTGCTCTGCCATGTCGACGTACTACCTGGGTTCCAATTTCGATATCCACTGCGGCGGCCTGGACCTGCAATTCCCGCACCACGAAAACGAGATCGCGCAATCGCACGCGGCTGGCGATAAGTTTGCCAATTACTGGATGCATAACCACTGGGTGACAATGGCCGGCGAGAAGATGTCGAAATCGCTCGGCAACGTGCTTTCCATCTCGAATATGCTAGAGCTCGTGCGCCCAGTGGAGCTGCGCTATTACCTAGGCTCTGCGCATTACCGCTCCGTGCTGGAATACTCCGAATCCGCGTTGACGGAGGCGGCGGCGGGCTATCGGCGGATTGAGGACTTCGTCAAGCGCTTTGCAGGCGTCGAACGCGGTGACTGGACGCCGGACTTCGAGGACGCCATGAATGATGATATTGCCGTGCCCAAGGCGCTGGCCGCCATCCACACCACCGTGCGCGCGGGTAATAAGGACCTGGCCGCCGGGGACGAGGACGCCGCCCGCGCGAAGGCCGCCCAGGTGCGCGGGATGGCGCACGTACTTGGATTTGACCCGCTGGAGTGGGAAGATGGAGGCGAAGCTAGCGGGGCAGACGCGGCGCTCGGTGCGCTGGTCCAGGCAGAACTGGAACGGCGCACGCAGGCCCGCGCAGAAAAAGACTTCGCTACTGCCGATGCCGTGCGTGACCGCCTCACTACCGCCGGCATTACCATTACCGATACCCCAGACGGCCCCACGTGGTCGTTGACCCAGCGCTAAGCAGCGTTTCGCTGTTATTTCCGCTGGTTATTGAACGGTTTCCTCGAAAGGACTGAAACGATGGCACGAACCCATGGCCGCGGTGGCGCGGGCATCCGCAAGACGAATAAGAAGGGCGCTACCAAAGGCTCCGGCGGCCAGCGCCGCAAGGGCCTAGAAGGCAAGGGCCCCACCCCGAAGGCCGACGACCGCGTTTACCACGCCAAGCACAAGGCGAAGCTGGAGCGTGAGCGCCGCAACTCTGGGCGTCACCAGAAAGAAACCGCAGAGATGGTGGTGGGCCGCAATCCGGTCATCGAGTGTCTGCACGCCAAGGTGCCAGCCACCACGCTCTACATCGCTGCCGGAACTCGCAATGATAAGCGGCTTTCCGAGGCAGTGTCCATGTGCAATACCCGCAATATCCCCATCATCGAGGTCCAGCGCCACGAGATGGACCGCATGACGGGAAATGGCATGCACCAGGGCATCGGCTTGCGGATTCCGCCGTACAAGTACGCCGCGGTGGAGGATTTGATTGCCAACGCCGCCGAGAACCCGCGCCCCGGCATGTTCGTCATCCTGGATAACATCACCGATCCGCGCAACCTGGGTGCCGTCATCCGTTCCGTGGCCGCTTTCGGCGGCGATGGCGTGATCATCCCGGAGCGCCGTTCGGCTTCTGTCACCGCGGTGGCCTGGCGCACCTCGGCCGGAACCGCTGCCCGTTTGCCGGTCGCCCGCGCGACGAATATCACGCGCACCGTGAAGGAATTCCAGAAAAACGGCTACCAAGTCGTCGGCCTCGACGCCGGCGGCGATCACACGTTGGATACCTATGAAGGCGGCACGGACCCCGTGGTCATCGTCATCGGCTCCGAGGGCAAGGGAATTTCGCGCTTGGTCAGCGAAACCTGCGATGTCCTCATGTCCATTCCCATGACCGGGTGGGTCGAATCCCTCAACGCGTCTGTCGCCGCGGGCTCGGTCCTATCCGAGTTTGCGCGCCAGCGCCGCGCCGCCGAAAAATAACCCATTTTCACCCTGCCGGCTCGCCGCATCGGACTATCGCCAGCGGCCATGCTGGTCATGTTTCGAGCGCTCAGAATCACCGGCGCGGGTGCAAGCCCAGCGTCAAAAGGCACGCTGGGTTCTTTGCGGGCACAACGTACTGGGTGCGAAGCGTTGTGGGCCGCAACGATTAACCATTATCTGCCCAGGGTGGCAGCCACCGGATAGTTCCGTTGACCCGGGCTAAGTGCCCGCGCAATGGCGGGGCGTTGGGATCGTCGTCATTCACGCCATTGTGGTACGGACAGGCGATGGTCAAGTTTCGCGGGTTGGTCTCGCCACCATTTTTCCAGGCATTGAGGTGGTGAACCTGGCATTCATCGGCGGGGTAGCGGCACTCCGGCCACGGGCAGACCGGGTTTTCGGCCGCTGCCATCAGGCGTTGCTTTGCAGAAGCAAAGCGCGAGGTGCGGTAGAGGTTTACCGGGCCTTCCACTGGATGAATGAGCGTGACGTAGCCGTGCTCGGTAAAAGCCCGTCGAACCAGCTCAGCGCCGGTCATTGTGGCGCCATTGGTCAGTTGGACCACGACATCGCCGTCAGAGTCAGAACCATAGGCAGAGTCAGCGCCAAGGTTCGCGCTAGGGTCAGCAGCGGCGTTGGAGCCCGAGCCGGCGCGGGCGTTGGAGCTCGAGCCAGGCTTGGAGCTTGAACCGGAAGGGGAGCCGGAGCCGAAATCGACGATGCGGTCGAGCTCGTCGAGGCGAAGCACGACATTGGTTGTCACGCTGGGGCGGGCGGCGGCCTCGCCGTGGAAGATATTCTGCACAGAGGCAAGCGGGGCGTCCTTATCAATCGCGGCGTGCATATCGGCGATATCGGCGGACGGGCCGGTAATGGACATTGTCCAGGGGCCGTCAGCGCGGCGATAAATCTTCACGCCGGGCTGGCGCTTCACGGGGCCCTTGAGCTCTTTGACGCGGGCGCGGCCCCGCTTATCGATATCCGAGACCTTTCCCTTCATCCCACACAATTCGCGCCGCAGCGCCCACGCATCGCGCTTTTTCTTCAGCTTGGCGGCGTGGCGCTCGATGGTAAGCAATGCCGTGAGGCTGTGCCCATTGGCGCGGCTCGCGGCGATGGACTCGCGTTGTTGGCGGCGAAAGGCGGTGGTGCCGAAGTAGGTTTCGGCAAGCGTGAGCAGGCGGGTGGCGGTGGTATCGGGGCACCCGGCCGCAATCAGCGCGCGCACAGACATGCCGTGGCAGTCGGCGATGATATCCATGCCGGGTGCCAGGCCCCTGAGAAATGTCTGCAGCGCGTTCATGCCCCAGAGACTAGGAAGCCCTGCAAGCCCGCGCTAGCCGATGCCCACCTCCCTGTGGACAACTACCCTTAAGCGTCACCTAAGCCGAAGAATTCGCGGACTTTATCCACAGCATTGAAGGAATCCGTATTTGGTCCTATGCTCAGCGGCGTTTCTTTGCTAGAGGGGATCACGTGCCCGAGGCCTTCCATGGTCCACAGCTCCACGGGAAAGTCGCCGTCGTAGTAGGTGGACGTTATCCCGGGAATGGGCTGGGTTTCGCGGGGCGGGCGGCAACCATTGGCGAGTGCGAAGTGTTTTGCGGTGGCGGGAGCAGATAGCACGCACCCGCGGGTTTGCTGCCCATCGATGCCGGCTAGCCCACCATCATAGGGCGCAATCGGATCTTCGGTGCCGTGGATAAAAAGCAGCGGGGTAGGCCGGTACCCCTCGGGGTGGGTGGGCGCGTGATTGGAGCCTTCGCCCAGCGTGGAAGCGAAGACGCAGGCGCCGGTGAGGGTAAAGGGGGCATCGTAAAGCAGGCGCAGCACCATCTGCCCGCCGTTGGAATAGCCGGCGGCGAAGGTGCGCGCGGTGGAGTACTCGCGCTGCATGGTCTCGATGAGGAAGGTGCTAAAAGCAACGTCGTCCACCCCGAGCTCCCGGGCGCGGACCGGCAGATCGGCGCGGGTGTCGTTGAAGTGGTGGCCGATGCCGTCGGGGTAGACGACGAGGGTATTGGTGGCATCGGCAAGCGCGTCCACCGTGCCGTTGGTAAAGCGGCGGATGACGTTGGCGGACTGGTGGGAGCCGTGGAAAAACAGCAGCAGGTCCGGCTGGGGCGCGAGGTGCTCGGGCTCGATGACGATGAAGCGGCGGGTGTGGCCAGCCACATCCGCGGTGCGGCGATGAATATGCATGCCCGCCGAGTTTAGTCGGCGTGGTGGGCCTCTGCGGCGGTGCGGTTATCGGCGTGGAAGTGCTTGGCCACTACCTCATCGCGGATGGCGCGCTTGCCCTGCCGCCAGCCGATGAACCGGCACACCAGGTAGATCACAAAAGAAATGGTGGTCACGAAGACGGAGACCGGTAGGCCTGGCGCCAGCGAAAGGATGAAACCGCCTACGGCGGAGACCTCGGCGAAGATGGTGGACCACAGCACCGCGCGCAGGGGCGAGGAGGTGATCTGTACCGCCGCCGCGCCGGGGGTGATAAGCAGCGCCATGACGAGCAGCGAGCCGACGATTTGCACCGACTGCGCCGCGGCGAGGCCGACGAGGACGGCGAAAGCGACGGAGATGGCGCGGGTGGGAACGCCGGCGGCGCGGGCCATATCAGGATCGGCGGAGGCAAAGAGCATGGGCCGCCAGAGGAAGCCGACGGCGGCGACGATGATGACCGTGGTGGCGGCCAGCAGCCACACCGAGGCGGAGGAAACGCCGACGATTTGGCCGGTCAGAAGCGTCATCGCTGTATTGGAATTGCCGGGGTAGAGGTGCAAGAACAGCACCGAGAGGCCCAGGCCAAAGCTCATGACCACGCCGATGGCGCTATCTTGCTGGCCCTTAAAGCCCAGCATGGCCAGGATGATGGCGGCGACTATGGCACCGGCAACCGCGCCGAAGCCCAGGTTGAGGCCGAAAAGCAGCGCCGCGGAGGCGCCCATGAGTGCGAGCTCAGAGGTGGCGTGGACGGAAAAGGACATCTGGCGCAGCACGATGAGCGAGGTCATCACGCCAGACAGGATGCCCAGCAACGCAGAGGCGATGAGCGAGGACTGCACGAAGTCCACGCTGAGTAGGTATTGGGTATCTTCCCAGAAGCTAGACAACGATGAGCCTCCCGTCGACGTTTAAGACATTGACCTTGGAACCGTACAGCTCCGAAAGCACCTCGGAGCGCATGACCTCATCCACCGGGCCGAAGGTGTGACCATTGGGCGCGATGTAGAGGACCTTATCCGTCACCCCGAGCACGGGGTTGATGCCGTGGGTGACAAAGATAATGGAGGTCCCGCGCTCGCGGCGCAGCGAGTCCAGCTTGTTAACCGTGGCGTTTTGCCGGGCGGGGTCGAGGGAGAGGAGGGGCTCATCGGCAAGAATGAGGTCCGGGTCATTGGCCAGGGCCTGGGCCTGGCGGATGAGCTGTTGCTGGCCGCCGGAAAGCTGGCCGACGCGCCGGTCCCGCAGCCCCGTGGCACCCACCTCTTCCAACAGCTCGTCCACCCGTCCACGGGGTGGGTGCCGGTGCCGGAACACCCCGTGCGCCACGGAGAGCGAGACCAAGTCGCGGGCGCGCAGGGGAAGGTCAGCGGGGAACATGCGCTGCTGGGGGATGAACCCAACCCGGCAGTTGACGTCGACGCGGCCGCTGGTCAGCGTGCGGGTGCCGAGGATGGTGCCCAGCAGGGTGGACTTGCCCACGCCATTGGGGCCTAAAACGGCGATAAACTCGCCGCGGTCCACGGCGAGGTTAAGCTGCGACCACAGCGGTTCTACTGCGGCCTCATGGAATTCAATGAGCACTAGTGCTTCCCCAGCTTGCTCGTGACTTCGTCGTAGTATTCCCAGAACTTCTTGCCGTCCGGCGGAGTTTCGCCGATTTCTACGATATCGACGTCATTGTCCTCTGCGGCGGACTTGATGCGGTTGGCGGTATCGGTTTCGGTCTGGGGGTTGAAGATGAGGAGATCGACCTCGCCATCGTCAATGGCCTTGATGAAGGCGGCGACATCGGCAGTAGCGGGCTCGCCCTCGGAGATGGTGGCCTTGCGGAAGCCCTCGGGGGTGACGTCCTTGGTGTCGGTGTACTTCATCAGGTAATCGGCGATGGGCTCGGTCTGCGCGTAATTCAGGCCATTTGGAAGCTCCTTGAGCTTATCGCGCAGCTGGTCCACGTGGGAGTCGATCTTCTCGGTGGTGGCGCCGGCGTCGGAGTATTCCTCATTGATTTGGTCCGCGATGGAGCCTGCGACCTCCTCCAGGGCGGCGGGGTCGTACCAGATGTGCTCGTTGCCCTCGATATTGGTGACCTTGTCCGGGTCATCCTTGGCGGTGGCCTTCGCGGCATCGATGGTCATGACATCGGGGTCCTCGTCCAACTTGCCATGGTCCGTCAGGGGCAGGGCGGAGATGATGTTCTCCTGATCGGAGACGGCCTGGTAAATCCAGGCATCGTAGCCGCCGCCGTTGACCACGAGCATATCGGCGTCATTGGCCTTGGCTACATCGGCCGCGGTGGGCTCGAAGTGGTGGGGGTCGGTGTCATTGCCTTCCACGATGGGTTTTACCTCGATGTCGATGCCGGAGGCGGTATCGGCCACCGCCTGGGCAACATCGGCCCAGATGGATGTGGAGGCGACGATGGAAAGCTTCTTTTCGCCGGAGTCGGATCCGGAGCCAGATCCAGAATCTGCGGAGCACGCGGCGGTGAAAAGGAGGCCACTTGCTGCGAGTAGGGCTGTTGTTGCGCGTAGTGACGTGTGCATACCCTCCAGTGTGCGTTTGCTGGCAATCATTGTCAATTGAATATGCATTGAAAATCCAGCGGCGGGGCGCAGGGTAAGGTAACAGGCATGGTTAAACGCAGCCCCACCCGGAAGACACTGGCCTCCCTCGCCGCGGAGCTGGGGGTTTCGCGCACAACCGTATCCAACGCCTATAGCCGCCCTGACCAGCTCTCCCCGGCGACAAGGGAGCGCATTTTGGCCGCGGCCAAGGCACGCGGTTACCCGGGCCCCGATCCCACGGCCCGCAGCCTGCGCACCCGCCGCGCCGGGTCGGTAGGCGTGCTGCTAACCGAGCATCTGTCCTACGCCTTCGAGGACATGGCGTCGGTGGATTTCTTGGCGGGTATGGCGGAGGCATCGGCAGGCGCGCAAACCACGCTGACGCTGATTCCCGCCGGCCCAGAAGGCGAGGCGGAGGCGACCAGCCTGGTGGGTTCGGCCGCGGTCGATGGCTTCGTGGTCTATTCGGTTGCCGCGGGCGATGCCTACCTCGCGGCCGCGCGGGGCCGGGGACTGCCGCTGGTGGTCTGCGATCAGCCCACGGACGCGGGGCTGCCGTTCGTGGGTATTGACGATCGCGCGGCGATAGCTCCGGCGGCGCGTGCGCTTGTCGATGCCGGACATCGCCACATAGGCATCCTCGCCATCCGCCTGCGCCTGCAGCGCCACGACGGCCCGATTTCTTGGCAGGAAGTCCAGGATGCGGAGATGCACGTGCAGCGCTCGCGGGTGATGGGCGCGCTCGACGTATTCGCCGAGGCGGGCATTGCGCCCGAGTCCGTGCCCGTGGTCACGCAGCACATTAACGATGCCCATACCACCCGCGCCGCCGCCGAGCTCCTGCTCGAGGCGCACCCGGAGCTGACGGCCGTGTTGTGCACGACCGACTCCATGGCGCTCGGCGTGCTGGCCTATGCCCGCGAGCGGGGGCTCAGCGTGCCAGAGGATTTATCCGTGACCGGCTTTGACGGCATCGATGCGGCGCAGCGCCTCGACCTGGCCACAGTCATCCAGCCCAATAAGGCCAAGGGCGCCGCGGCCGGCCATATGTTGGAAAAGCTCATCGCTGGCGCGACAAGTGATTCTGCAGGTGCAGGCAGCGCGAAGGCTGGTGCGGGGACACAGGGCGCTGAAGAGGCAGAGGAAGTACCGCGGCGGGTACTGCAGACGCGGTTCGCGCCGGGGAAATCGGTTACTGCACCGCGGCCGCGCGGGCGGTAGCGAGCTCGGAGAGGAAGTGGGCGACGGCGTCGACATCGGCAAGCTGCACGGCGGCGATGGAATCGCCCTCGCCCACCTTGACGCCCACGTCCGGCGGCTGGTGGAGGGCGCGGAAGCCGTCCTCATCGGTGACGTCATCGCCCAAGAAGACCATGGCGGTGGCGCCGGTGCGCTCGCGGAGGGTTTCAAGCCACGTGCCCTTGGTGGCGGTGGTGGCAGAAAACTCAATGACGGACTTGCCGGCGGTGCGCGGGAAACCAGCGGTATCTAGCGCCAAGCCTGCCTCATAGGCGGCCGCGGCCTGCTCCGGATTCTCAAGCTCGAGCGAGCGCAGGTGCAGCACGCGCTGGAAGGGCTTGACCTCGAGCTCTGCGCCGGGGAAGCGGTCTATGATGCCGCGGATTTCTTCCTCCTTGCGCGCAAGGTGCTCGCGCATGGCGGCGGTGAGCTCGGTCTGCTGCCAGGAGGATTCGGCGCCGTGGGACCCGCCGAAGAGGACGGGGTGGCGCAGGGGACACACGCGCTCGAGGCCCTCGAGGTGGCGCCCAGACAACACCGCGGCCGTGGTACGCGGCAGGTGGGCCAACTGGTCGAGGGCGCGGGCCGCATCGGCGTTGATTTCCACGTCATAAATGGCTGTGGCAAACGGGGACAGTGTGCCGTCAAAATCAGAAACCACGGCGAGCTCTTCTGCCGCGGCCAAGGCCTTAATGGTGGTAGAAAGCGTCATGGTATCCCATGCTACGCGCGGGAGACCAGCTTGATGGAGGGTGAATCTACCTCATCGGTATCGAGCTCCAAGATGAGCTGGTTATTGCTATTTACGGTGTAGATAAAATCATTATCCGAGGTAATGAGGTTGCGCAGCAGGTTATCGGCCCACACGGAACTGCCTTCGCAGTCCTCATCGGTGTCGTCGTATTTGACCTCATCGAAGTGCAGCTTGTTGCCATCGCGGATATTCTCGCGTTCGTCATCGGCGGTGTAGGTCAGCCGGGCCGCAAGCCGAGTGCAGCCGGTGGTGCCCACCATGGTGGATTCGCCGAAGCTAAATTCCGGCGCGTGAGGAATCGACTCCGGGATGGTGGATGCTGCATCCGGCGCGGTATTGATGGAGACGACCTGCCAGTGTTTGTCCACAATCCGGTCATCGCCCGCGGGCTGCGGGGCATCGTCCTCGGAACCGCAGGCAGCAAGCAGCGTGACGGCGCCCAGTGCGGCCACGGCGGCGGCATGCTTGCCGATGCCTTTGTGCACAGCGGGTGTACCCGCACCGGCCGCAGCGGCAGTGCGTACGCGGGGGAGGGAAGGAGGCATTAGGAGTCCTTTCCGTGTGAGTCGGGAGCTTGCGAGGCGGTTTCGGTCCGAACGGCGGGCAGGCAGCCCAAAAAGGACTGCGACCACAGCCGCACATCGTGCGTGGTGACCTGTTTGTGCATGGTGAGCATGCGCTGGGTCATGATGGAGGGGGCATCGGAAAGCGCGCGCACGGCATTGAGTAAGGCGCGTTTGACGGACTCGATATCAAAAGGATTGCACAGGTAGGCTTCATCCAGCTCCGCGGCGGCGCCGGCGAATTCCGAGAGCACCAGGGCACCAGAACCGTCATCGTGGCAGGCCACGAACTCCTTAGCCACGAGGTTCATGCCGTCCTTAAAAGGCGTGACCAGCATGATATCGGCCATACGGTAATAGCAGCGCAGCACGTCCTTGGGCACGCCGCGGTGCTGGTAGTGCACCACGGGGTGGCCCATGCGGGAAAAGCGGCCGTTGATGCGGCCGACGGCCTCTTCCACCTGGGAGCGGGTGGCCTTGTAATGATCGAGGCGCTCGCGCGAGGGCGTGGCCAGCTGTACCAAGGTGACCTCTTCCGGATCTAGGGCGCCGGTTTCCAGGAGCTCCTCGAAGGCGGTCAGGCGCTGCAGGATGCCCTTGGTGTAATCGAGGCGATCTACGCCCAAAATGATGCGTTTGGGGCTGCCCAAATCCTTGCGCAGTTGGGCCACGCGGCGTTCATCTTCGGTGCTAAACTGGCCGAAATCCTGCGCGGCAATGGAAATGGGGAATGCGCCGACGCCCACGGTGCGGCCCCCGGGGAGGTGTATATGGGCGGTGACATCGCGGGTGGTGGCCTCCCCACGCACCTCAAGGCCTTGGCGGCGGGCCAGTTCCAAGAAATTGCGGGCATTGGCCTCCAAGTGGAAGCCGATCAGGTCTGCTCCTAAGATGCCGCGCACCGTTTCCTCCCGCCAGGGCAGTTGCCGGAAGAGATCGGGGGAGGGGAACGGAATGTGTAGGAAGAACCCAATGGTGAGATCGGGGCGCATTTGCCGCAGGATGCCCGGCAATAATTGCAGCTGATAGTCCTGCACCCAGACCGTCGCGCCTTCTGCGGCCACGTCGGCTACCTCGTCCGCGAAGCGGAGGTTGACCTCGCGGTAGGCATCCCACCAGTCGCGGTCATAGGTTGGGGTGACGATGAGATCGTGGTAGAGCGGCCACAGCGTGGCATTGGAAAAGCCCTCGTAGAAGGCCTCAAAGTCGGCCTCGGTAAGTTTGACCGGGTGCAATAGCACCCCGGCCTCGGTGCGGAAGGGCTCGGGCGCGGCATCGGCAACGCCGGGCCACCCCACCCAGCAGCCCTGGTGCGCTTCGAGCACCGGTGAGAGCGCGGTGACCAGACCGCCAGGCGAGGCCGTCCACGTCTGACTGCCATCGGCCGCGGTAGTTAAATCTACCGGCAGGCGGTTTGCCACTACTACGAAGTCATTGCCGCGCTCACTCATAGTCCAAGACTAGCTTAAGACTTCTTGGTCGACTTCTTTGTTGCTTTCTTCGTTGACTTCTTGGTGGACTTTTTGGCCGCCTTGGTGGTCTTCTTGGTCGACTTCTTAGTGGACTTCTTCGATGCCTTGGAGGTCGACTTCTTGGTGGCCTTCTTCGTGGATTTCTTCGGCGCGGCATCGGCCTGTTCAGCCAATACCTTCTTGTGCACCAGGCCCTTGGGCTCGACACCCAGCATGGACATCAAGGTCACGCCGTCCAAAAAGTCTTGGGAGTAGGTGGCCACCACGCGGCGGGCGGCGCGGGCGGTTTCCTCTGCCAGGGCAATATCTTGTTCTGCCTGTGGGTGTGTGTCTTGGACCTTGGGTGGCACGGCGAGTCCTCCTGAATGTTGGGAAAGCTATCAGGCTAAATATTGTACGCTACCGGCGGCGTTTAGGGCTCCTCGGGTTCCTCCCCGCCGGGCTTGGCGGATCCGGATTCCTCCGGCGTGGGCGATTTCTGCCCGGGCACCGTATAGGTGGTGCGCTCGGTATCCTGCGGCTGGGCCGGCCACTGGGAACCCGCCGGCCACAAATCCTTCGCGGGAGTGGTCCCCGGCGCGTGCTGCTGCGTGGGCGCCTGCTGCGGTGGCTTTGGTCCTAGCGTGGGCGGCAATTCGGGGCGGTTGACGCGTGGGGCAAAGGGGGACATCGGCACGCGTGGGATGCGCGGGGCCTTGCGCGCCAGGTTCGTTGCCTTGTGGAAGGAGAACCGGCCGATGCGCTTGAAAGCGGAGTACGGGCGGAAGTACTTCGGGCGGCGCAAGCGGCGGGCGACGCGCTCGCCAAAGACGACGCCGGCTGCCAGCGCGCCGGAGATGGCCAGCGCGGTGGCAAGGTTGGTAAAGCCGGTAATCATCTGCTCGTTGATGGAGGCATACATGCCGCGGTACAGCATGAGGCCCGGCAGCATCGGCGTATAGCCCACGATCATCGTAATGAGCGGCGGGATGCCCCACCGGCGCGACATCAAACCGCCGGCCAGGCCCACCACGATGGCGGATAAGCCCGAGGCAATCACCGGGCCAACGCCGAAGGGCACGACCACGAAGTAGTAGAAGACCATTCCGGCGGCCGCCGTAAGCCCCGAGAGGGTAATTTCTATCCAGTTAGCCCCGCAAGCCAGCGCGAATGCGGCCGAACCCGTGCCGCCGAGCAGCACCAGAAGGGGAATCTTGTGATAAACCGGCGGCGCCAAGGTGCCCATTGGGGGCAGGTCAAAGCCCATGGCAGAGGCCAGCTGGATGCCCACACCCACACCGGCGATGATCGCGCCCGTCGATAACAGCGCAGAGAAAAAGCGCGCGGAAGAGGTGACGGGGGAGCGGGTGATGCCATCGACAAGCGATTGCACCAGCGTCAGCCCCGCCACCAGCACGATGATTCCGGACGCAATAATCTGCGCCGGCGACATATTAATGCCGAAGGCGGCGGCAACGTTATACAAAATCGCGGCCGGGAAGACGGCCAAAAAGCCGCCGACGACGTTTTGATAAAAGGGCGGCAGGCGGTAATTGGCCAACCAGTCATTAAGCCCCATAATCAGCGCGGAGACCACGAAGGCAATGAGACCCACGAGGAGGTCGCCGCCGAGCATCATGGAAATCAGGCCACCCATGCCGCCCCAGCCGAGCATCACCGTGGACGGCTTATATGGCGCCGGCATGCGGTCGATGTCATCCAGGCGCTTTTCCGCCATAGCGGGCGGGACCTTACCGGAGTGGATATCGCGGATGAGCCGGTCTACTTCCGAAAGCTTGGAAAAGTTCACGCCCACATCCGGCACCACGCGAAAGACGTGGAGGTTCTGGCGCTTATCGCCCGTGCCGATCGCGGTGTGGATGGTGATGGTATTCATCAAGATATCCACGTGGCAGTAGTGAAGACCGTACGACGACGCCGCCAGGTGCACCTGCGCGCGGGCGTCCGAGTTGGCGGATCCTGCGCTAATGAGCAGCTCGCCGATGCGCGCGGCAATCTCCATCACGCCCGTAACTTGGGCGGAATCGGTCAGATCGACCGGGGCGAGTGGCGATGGTGGGGGTGCGGCTTTGGCCGCGTCAATGATGGCGACTTGGCCTGCGGATACGCGCAGGCGCTCCCGCATAGCGGACAGTAGTGACACGAAAATAACCCTCGAAAAAGCGGTGGGACACTAGTAATAATTTCAGCCTGAACTTTAACCCTTGTGGGGCGCAAATGCATACAAGGGGGACCGGCTTTCCACTTGGGCGAGGTCCTCGGGTACCATGCAACGAGCGGAAGAAATTCTGCGGTGCTGGAGTGGCGCAATTGGTAGCGCAACGCACTTGTAATGCGTAGGTTGCGAGTTCAAGTCTCGTCTCCAGCTCCAAAAACTACCCCCTAGCTGCATAAACAGTTAGGGGGCAAAAGTTTACAAGTTAGCTAGGTGGCTATTTATCCGCTACTTTGCGCAGTAAGCGCCCCAGACTTCGGGTTATCGCGGAAGCACCAGGCGGTCGGTGCGGCGAAGATGAGGGCCAGGCAGGCGAGCCCGCCGACGGTGAGGAAATATGCCGAATCGTAGGCGGATGCGGCAGCGTCATGCGTAGCCGGCGATGAGAGTGCGTCGGTGCCTTGTGGGGCGAGGGCATCGGGAAGCTTGTGTGTCATCAGTAGCGGCATGAGGGAGCCGGTAATGGCGATGGAGAGCAGCGTGCCGAACTCGTAGGACACGGCTTCCACACCAGAGGCCATGCCCGCCCGGTGGGAGGGGGCGGCATTAATGATGGCGGTAGAAGAAACGGACATCGACGAGCCGGCGCCCAAGCCGGTGAGGATGAGGCCGGTAATAAATACCGCGAGGTTATCGGTGCGGTCGGCCCAGATGATGCTCAGCATGCCAACGGACATGCTGAGGAAACCGCCGCTGATGATGGGCAAAAAGCCCACGCGGTGCAAGACGCTGCCGCCCGCAATGGCGGTGGGGATGGCCGCAAGCGCCATGGCGGAGATGAAAAGGCCGGCGTCGAGGGGTGAGAGGGCATCGACAAGCTGCAGCTTTTGGGTGGTTAAAAGCTCAAGGCCCGTAAGGCCAAACATGGCGCCGCCGGCGGTGAGCACGCCGCCGGTAAAGGTGGGTGAGTGGAAGATGTCAAAGGTTAAAAGCGGATCACTAAGTCGGCTTTGCCGGTGTGCAAAGGCTGCGGCGCCGAGCAAGAAAGCGGCAATGGAGCAGACCAGCAGCATGACATTGATTTCGGTGGCCGCCGCAGTTTTAATGGCCAGGACCAGGCTGGACAGGATAATAAGCGCATAGAACGAGGACGGGAAATCCCAGTGCTTATGCGGATTCGGCAGGTTGGGTGGACCAAGGAGGAAGGTAAGGATGATGGCGAGGGCCACGATGGGCACGTTGATCAAAAAGACCGAGCCCCACCAGAAATGCTCTAAGAGAAATCCGCCCACGGTGGGCCCTGCGGCAGCGCCGACGACGGCGACGGAACTCCAGATACCGATGGCTTTATTGCGCTCTACCTCATTGGGAAAGGTCAGGCGGATAAGCGCCAGGGTAGAAGGCAGCATGATGGCAGCGCCCAGACCCAATAAGGCGCGGCCGGAAATGAGCAGCCAGGCATTGGGCGAATAAGCCGCCACGAGGGACGCAGTGCCGAAGGTGGCCAGGCCAATGAGGAACATCAGGCGGTGGCCAATGCGATCGCCCAATGTGCCGGTACCGAGGAGCAAGCCCGATAGAACCAGCGTATAGGCATTGATGATCCACAATTGCTGCATGTCAGTGGCGTGCAGCTGCTGTGTGAGCTGCGGCAGCGCCGTATAAAGGATGGAATTATCCAAGCCCACCATGAGTAGCCCCAGGGACACCACGGCAAAGAAGGACCACCGCTGCGCTGGGGTGGAAGAGGATTCCGCGGCCGCGCGGTGCGGGGGCTTAGTGGCGGTATCAGGTGACTCGATGCTCATCGCTAGAAACCGTAGCGAATTAGCCTGTGATATTTCAGGTTAGTATTGCCTTCCTCACAGATGGGCCGGTGGTGTGAGTATGTAGGAATTGCTGGACTTTCCTGCACGTTTAGTAGCACAGTGGTACTAGAACAGTTAAAGAGTTAAGGATGATGTTTAATGGCACGTAATTACGCAGAACAACTCGTTGAGACGCTAGAAAAGCAGGGCGTCGAGCACATTTATGGCCTCGTGGGAGACTCCCTCAACCCGATCGTGGACGCGGTGCGCCGCTCCTCCATCGAGTGGATCCACGTGCGCAATGAGGAAGCCGCGGCCTTTGCCGCCGAGGCGGACTCTCTGACCACCGGCAAGCTCGCCGTATGTGCGGCCTCTTGTGGCCCGGGCAATACCCACCTCATTCAGGGCCTTTATGATGCCAACCGCAATGGCGCCAAGGTGCTGGCCCTGGCATCGCACATTCCTTCCCGCCAGATTGGTTCCCACTTCTTCCAGGAGACCCACCCGGAGCAGATCTTCCAGGAGTGCTCCGGCTACTGCGAAATGGTCATGTCCGGTGACCAGGGCGGGGTAGTGCTCCACCACGCCATCCAGTCCACCATGGCCGGCAATGGCGTCTCCGTGCTGGTTATCCCTGGCGACGTTTCTACCGAAGAGGTTGATGATGACACCTTCGTAGAATCCAAGATCTCCACCGGCCGCCCCGTGGTCTACCCGGACCCGGCTGAGGCCGCAGCGCTGACCCAGGCCATCAATGAGGCCGAGTCCGTCGCTTTCTTCGTGGGCGCCGGTGCGAAAAATGCCCGTGAGCAGGTGCTGCAGCTGGCGGAAAAGGTTAAGGCACCCATTGGCCACGCGCTCGGCGGCAAGATGTACATCCAGTACGATAACCCGTTTGACGTGGGCATGTCCGGCCTACTGGGTTACGGCGCCGCGCACGAGGCCACCCACGAGGCGGACCTGCTGATCCTCCTTGGCACGGACTTCCCATATAACGACTTCTTGCCTAAGGGCAACGTGGCGCAGGTGGATATCAACGGTTCCCACATCGGCCGCCGCACCAAGATCTCCTACCCCGTGACCGGTGACGTTGCCGCCACCATCGACAACATCTTGCCGCACGTGGAGGAGAAGAAGGACCGCTCCTTCTTGGACAAGATGCTCAAGAAGCACTACGACAAGCTGGAGCACGTCGTCGAGGCATATACCTCCAACGTGGAAAAGCACACCCCGATCCACCCTGAGTACATCGCGGACCTCATTGACCAAGAGGCCGACGATGACGCCATCTTCACCGTCGATACCGGCATGTGCAACGTCTGGGGCGCGCGCTACATCACCCCGAATGGCAAGCGCGAGCAGATCGGCTCCTTCCGCCACGGCACCATGGCAAACGCCCTGCCGCAGGCCATCGGCGCGCAGCAGGCCAACCCGGGCCGCCAGGTCATCACCTTCTCTGGCGACGGCGGATTGTCCATGCTCATGGGCGAGCTGCTGACGGTTAAGCTGCACCAGCTGCCGGTCAAGATGTTCGTGTTCAATAACTCCTCGCTGGGCATGGTCAAGCTGGAGATGCTGGTGGGCGGCATCCCGGAGCACGAGACCGACCACGAGTCCGTGGACTTTTCCAAGATCGCAGAAGCCGCTGGCATCAAGACCTTCCGCATCGAGGATCCGAAGCAGGCTCCTAAGCAGATCAAGAAGGCCTTGGCTTATAACGGCCCTGCGCTTATCGATGTCGTCACTGACCCCAACGCCCTTTCCCTGCCACCGACGCTGACCTTCGATCAGCTCCTGGGCTTCTCCAAGGCAGCTACCCGCACCGTCTTCGGCGGCGGCGTGGGCTCCATGCTGTCCATGGCCAAGTCCAACCTGCGCAATATCCCGCGCCCGCAGGACTTTTAAGCCGTAACTTACTTATGGCTTGCTAGCCACGCTTTCTTTTCCTACCCCGGATCTCGTTCCGGGTGGGGAGGGGGAGCGTGGCTTTTTGCTTTCACAGGTTTCATCCAGAAACTTATCAGTAGGCTAGAAACTGGGTTTGCCATGATGGCTTACTGAAGCTTGCACGCACGCAGGTGTGCAGATAACAGGAAGTAATAGGAGCTACAGGACGCATGGAAGACAATAAACTTGCCAAAGTCCTCGTCGTTGATGACGAGCCGAATATCGTGGAACTACTGACGGTATCGTTGAAGTTCCAAAATTTTGAGGTCTACAGCGCTAACTCAGGTAACGAGGCGCTGCGCGTGGCGCGCGAGGTAAACCCGGATGCCTATATTTTGGACGTCATGATGCCGGGTATGGACGGCTTCGAGCTCTTGGGCAAGCTGCGCCAGGAAGGCCTAGACGGCCCGGTGCTGTACCTGACCGCCAAGGACGGCGTGGATCAGCGCATCCACGGCCTGACCATCGGCGCGGACGATTACGTTACCAAGCCCTTTAGCCTTGAAGAGGTCATTACCCGCCTGCGCGTGATCATGCGCCGCGGCGGTGCCGCCGAGGAGTCTTCTAATGACGCCACCATGAGCTATGCCGATCTGACCTTGAATGACGATACCCACGAGGTCACCAAGAGCGGCGAGCTCATCGAGCTGTCTCCCACGGAGTTCAACCTCCTGCGCTACCTCATGCAAAACAAGGAAGTGGTGCTCTCCAAGTCTAAGATCCTGGACAACGTCTGGCACTACGATTTCGGCGGCGATGGCAACGTCGTGGAATCTTATATTTCTTACCTGCGCCGCAAGATCGATACCGGCGATACGCAGCTTATCCACACCGTGCGCGGTGTTGGCTATGTGCTGCGCACCCCTCGGTCCTAAACTGACGTTTTATAATGGCAGATTCACAGGAGAAACCCGCTGCGGGCAGGCCCGTGCAGGCTAAGCCCCAGCAAACCCAGCAGCCGCCCAAGAAATGGCATGAGCAGCTGGACCAGCTGCCGCAGCAGGGGCAGGGAAAGAAGAAGCGCTCCAAGCGCGACTACATCAAGCAGATTCCGCAGGCGATGCCGCTTCGCACCTGGCTGGTGGTTCTCCTCGTGGTTATCTCCGGCCTCGGGTTAACGGGCTCGTCCTTTGCCGTGAACTCGATCATGCGCAACGTGCTCTATAACAACGTCGATAGCGAGCTGCGCTCGGCGTCGTCCTCCTGGGCCCGCGATGTGGGCAATGACTTCTTCCTAGGTGATCACACCAAGCGCCCGCCCACGGAATACGTGGTGCTCAATTACCTTCCAGATGGCACGATTCGCTATTCCGGGCCCACGTCCACCACCCCGGACGTAGAGGGCGTTCCCTTGGGTGGCTACCCCACGACGGTGGGCTCGATTGAAAATAACACCAAGTGGCGCGCGCTGGCCTTTGCGGATTCCAATGGCGTTATCACCGTCATTGCCAAGGACATGACCCATGAAAAGGAAATCCTGCACGGCCTTGCCATGGTGCAGGTATCCATTGCGGCGATTGCCTTGGCTGCCATGGCCGGCGTGGGCTTCTGGTTTATCCGCAGGGCGCTGCGGCCGCTGCGGGTGGTGGAATCGACAGCATCGGAAATCGCGGCCGGCGACCTGGACAAGCGCGTGCCCGAGTGGCCGCTGCACACGGAGGTCGGCCAATTGGCCGCCGCGCTCAATATCATGCTGGGCCACCTGCAGCGCTCGGTCGTTACGGCGCAGGAAAAAGAGGAACAGATGCGCCGCTTTGTCGGCGATGCCTCCCACGAGCTGCGCACCCCGTTGACCAGCCTGCGCGGTTACACGGAGCTTTACCGCTCTGGGGCGACAAACGATGTCGATCTGGTCTTTTCCAAGATCGATAAGGAATCCAAGCGCATGTCGCTGCTGGTAGAGGACCTGCTGGCGCTGACCCGCGCGGAAGGCACGCGTCTAGACTTGCGGCCGGTGGACCTTTTGGAGCTTTCCCTTTCGGTGGGATCGTCCGCGCGAGCCGCCTTCCCGGAGCGCGAGGTCAAGGTGGTTAATAATGCGCAGTCCATCCCGGTGGTCAATGGCGATGCAGACCGCCTCCACCAGGTGCTACTCAACCTGATTTCCAATGGCCTGCGCCACGGCGGCGAGGATGCCACGGTCACCCTGCAGTTGCGCCGCGACAACAAGGACATCCTCGTGGATGTCATCGATGACGGCAAGGGAATGTCCTCTGAGGATGCCGCCCACATCTTCGAGCGCTTCTACCGCGCGGATTCCTCGCGCACGCGCGATACCGGCGGATCCGGCTTGGGTCTTGCCATCGTGCATTCCTTGGTGGAACAGCACGGCGGCAGCATCAGCGTGGATTCCACGCTCGGCCACGGCACCACCTTTACGGTGCGCCTGCCCGCGCTGGAGGAACCGGAGGATTAATCCTCGCGGTAGCCGTCCTCGTTGGTGCCCAAGTGCTGGCGGATGCGCGCCGCCGCCTCATCCATGGCGGCATCATCGGTGTCCTCGGCGGCATAAGCCTTGGCAAAGTCGTACTCTTCCATCTTCTCGGTGGGGAAGAGGTGGATGTGGGTGTGCGGCACATCGAAGCCGGCGATGACGTAGCCGGTGCGCGGGGTATCGTACGCGTTCTTGATGGCCTCACCGATTTCTAGGGCCACCTCGTTCAGGTGCGTCCAGGTCTGGGGATCCAGGTCGGTCCACTTATCTACTTCCTCGACGGGAACGACCAAAGTGTGGCCGTAGCGCAGTGGCTCGATGGATAAAAATGCCACGCAGCTCTTATCGCGGTAGACAAAGCGAGCGGGTAGGTCACCAGTGATGATTTTGCTAAATACAGAAGCCATAGCTGCCAGGCTACCCCCAGCTATGATGGTGGGCATGCGCATTCTCGTAATTGGTTCGGGCGGCCGTGAACACGCCCTCGTAAAAGGACTGCACGCTGATCCACAGGCTGCGGAGATCCACGTCGCGCCCGGCAGCGCGGCCATGGAACCGCTGGCTACCCTGCACCCGGAATACTCCCAGGTAGATGATCCAGAACGCATGGTGGGACTGGCCCGTGAGATCGCTGCCGAGCTCGTGGTTATTGGCCCCGAGGTGCCGCTGGTCGCCGGCGTGGCGGATGCGCTGCGCGCAGAAGGCATTGCGGTATTCGGGCCGAATAAGGACGCCGCCCAGATTGAAGGCTCCAAGGCCTTTGCCAAGGAAGTCATGGAGGCAGCTGGGGTCAACACCGCCCGCGCGCAGCAGGTGCGACCAGGCGCTAGCGAGGCCGATATTGAGGCCGCGCTGGATAATTTTGGTCCTCAGTTTGTGGTCAAGGACGATGGCCTGGCAGGCGGCAAGGGCGTGGTGGTCACCGGCGAGCGCGCCGCTGCCCGCGCCCACGTGGATGCGGTCTTAGGCGCCGGCAACCCCGTGCTGCTGGAAACTTTCCTGGACGGGCCCGAGGTATCGCTATTTTGCCTTGTCGATGGCGAGACCGTCGTGCCGCTGTTACCCGCCCAGGATCACAAGCGCGCCTACGACAATGACGAGGGCCCCAATACCGGCGGCATGGGCGCGTACACACCGCTGCCGTGGCTTGGCAAGGACGACGTGCAGCGCATCGTGGACGAGGTATGCACCCCGGTTGCCAAGGAAATGGTGCGCCGCGGCACCCCGTATTCCGGCCTGCTCTATGCCGGACTGGCCTGGGGCGAAGAAGGCCCAGCGGTGGTGGAATTTAACTGCCGCTTTGGTGACCCAGAAACCCAAGCGGTGCTCTCACTCCTAAAATCCCCGCTGGCACAAGCGCTCAATGCCACCGCCACCGGCACGCTGGCAGAACTCGAGCCCCTTCAGTGGGAAGATGGCTATGCCATCACCGTGGTCATGGCGGCCGAGGGATACCCAGCCTCGCCCCGCAAGGGCGATGCCATCACGGGCGAAGGCCTCGAGGATCCAGAGCGCGTGCTGCACGCCGGCACGAAACGCTCCAATGGGGTATTCCAGAGCAATGGTGGCCGCGTGCTCAACGTGCTGGGCAAGGGCGAAACGCTAGACGCCGCGCGCGAGAATGCCTACGCCACCGCCCAGGGCATTGAGTTTGCGGGCGGGTTTGTCCGGAGGGACATCGGCAAGCGCGCAGCAGCCGGTGAAATTTCTATCTAGCAAGTAGCCACGGGGGAGGGCAGGCATGGAATAATAAGCCACGTGGCTGAGAAGAAGAATATCCCCAACGTCCTGTCCTCCCGTTATGCTTCTGCAGAGCTTGCCAATATCTGGAGCGCGGAGCATAAAATCATCCTCGAGCGCAAGCTATGGATCGCCGTGATGCACGCCCAGAAGAACCTGGGCGTGGACATCCCCGCCAAGGCCATTAGCGCGTATGAGGCCGTTATCGAGGACGTAAACCTCGAATCCATTGCTGAGCGCGAGCGCGTCACCCGCCACGATGTGAAGGCCCGCATCGAAGAATTCAATGCGCTGGCCGGCTACGAGCACATCCACAAGGGCATGACCAGCCGCGATCTCACCGAGAACGTGGAGCAGTTGCAGATCCACACCTCGCTGGAAATCATCCGGGATAAGGCCATCGCCGTGGTCTCGCGCATCGGCCGTCACGCCGCCGAGTACCAATCCCTAGTCATGGCTGGGCGCTCGCACAACGTGGCCGCGCAGGCCACCACGCTGGGCAAGCGCTTTGCCACCGCCGGCGATGAGATGCTGCTGGCCATCGAACGCGTGGAAGACCTGCTTTCGCACTACCCACTGCGCGGCATCAAGGGCCCCATGGGCACCTCGCAGGACATGCTCGATCTCATGGGCGGTTCCGAAGATAAGCTCGCCTCCCTAGAGACCAATATTGCGGATTACCTGGGCTTTCGCCGCATCTTCAACTCTGTGGGCCAGGTGTACCCGCGCTCGCTGGATTTCGATGCCATCTCCTGCCTCGTCTCCCTGGGCACCGCCCCGGCATCGCTGGCCACCACCATCCGCTTGATGGCCGGCAACGAGACCGTCACCGAGGGCTTCAAGGAAGGCCAGGTCGGCTCGTCCGCCATGCCGCACAAGATGAACGCCCGCTCCTGCGAACGCGTGACCGGCCTGCAGGTCATCCTGCGCGGCTACCTCACCATGGCCGCAGACCTCGCCGGCAGCCAGTGGAACGAGGGCGATGTCTCCTGCTCGGTGGTGCGACGCGTGGCGCTTCCCGATGCCTTCTTTGCCATCGACGGCCAATTCGAAACCTTCCTCACCGTGCTCGATGAATTCGGTGCCTTCCCGGCCATGATTGACCGCGAGCTGGAGCGCTACCTGCCCTTCCTCGCCACCACCCGCATCCTCATGGCCGCGGTGCGCGCCGGGGTGGGCCGCGAGACCGCCCACGAGGTCATCAAGGAAAACGCCGTGGCCGTGGCGCTGAATATGCGCGAAAACGGTGGCAACCAAGACCTGGTCCAGCGCCTCGCCGCAGATGACCGCCTGCCCATGGACGAGGCCGAGCTCGAAAGGGTCCTCGAGGATAAGCACGCCTTCATCGGCGCCGCTGAATCCCAGGTCTCTCAGGTCCTGCACCGCATCAAGGCCCTCGTGGGTGAGCACCCCAAGGCCGCTGCCTATACGCCGGGCGAGATTCTCTAAGCTCACGCGCGGGCTTACGTGCCCGCGCACACCCGCGCGTTATGATGAGACCATGCGTCCTGAGCTTTCTTCTTATACCCATGTAGCCTCCGGCAAGGTCCGTGATATTTACGATGTGGATGACACCACCCTGCTGATGGTGGTCTCTGACCGCATCTCCGCCTACGACTTTGCCTTGGAACCGGCCATCCCGGACAAGGGCCGGGTTCTCACGGCCACCTCGAAGTTCTTCTTTGATGCCATCGATTTTCCCAACCACCTCGCCGGACCGCTCGATGATGAGCGCATTCCGGAAGAATGCTTGGGTCGCGCCATGGTGGTCAAGAAGCTAGACATGCTGCCCTTCGAGTGCGTGGCGCGCGGTTTCCTTACCGGCTCCGGCTTAAAGGAATACCAGGCCGACGGCACCGTGTGCGGCATCGAGCTGCCCGCAGGCCTTGTCGAGGCCTCCCGCCTGCCCGAGCCCATTTTCACTCCGGCCACCAAGGCTGAGCAGGGCGATCACGATGAGAATGTGTCTTTCGAACACGTGGCAGACAAGCTCGGCCGCGAGCGCGCCGAGGAACTGCGCGCGGCTACCTTGCGCATTTATGCCAAGGCCGCCCAATTGGCGGAGGAGAAGGGCATTATCTTGGCCGATACCAAATTCGAGTTCGGCCTCGATGCAGATGGCACGCTCGTGCTTGCCGATGAAGTCCTCACCCCCGATTCCTCCCGCTACTGGCCCGCAGATTCCTACGTGGAAGGCGAGGTACAGCCCTCCTTTGATAAGCAGTACGTGCGCGATTGGCTGACTTCTGATGCCTCCGGCTGGGATAAGTCCTCTGAGACCACCCCGCCCGCGCTTCCCGATGACGTCGTTTCCGCCACCCGTCTGCGCTATATTGAGGCCTACGAAAAGCTATCGGGTGAGCGTTTCGCGGACTTCTTTGCGCCGCGTTCCTAGCCGCCCGGGCCGGTCTAGGCCGCGCGCGTTAGCTGGTTGCCTGCGGCTGTTGCCCGCCGCTGGGGAACCGTCGGTGACGCGTACAGTGGTAGGGCATGAGTGATGAAAAGACGACCGCACCGGTAGCCCCAGTCCACCCCGTAAAGCGCGAATTTCACGGCCGCGAATTCGTGGATAATTACGAGTGGATGCGCGATAAGCAATCGCAGGAAACCCTGGATTACCTCAACGCCGAAAATGATTACACCGCGGCGCATACCGGGCACTTGGATGCGATGACGGAGAATATCTTCCAAGAGATTAAATCCCGCATTAAACAAACCGATATGTCCGTGCCAGCCCGCCGCGGTAAGTACTGGTACTACGGCCGCTCCGAAGAGGGGAAGAACTACGGGTATTCCTGCCGCATCCCGGTAGAAGAGGGCAGCGATCCGTGGACCGCACCGGTGATTCCAGAAGAAGGCAGCCCAGAGGGTGAAGAAATTATCTTGGACGCCAATGCCCTGGCAGAGGGCAAGGACTTCTTCGCCCTTGGTGCGGCCTCCATCTCAGATTCCGGCCGCTACCTGGCCTATTCCGTAGACTTTGCGGGTGACGAGCGCTTTGAACTGTCCATTAAGGACCTCGAAACGGGAGAGCTTCTAGAAGATCACCTCACCGGAATTTTCTATGGCGCTACCTGGGCGGGCGACGGCTATATCTTCTACTCTACGGTCGATGATGCCTGGCGCCCGGATGCGGTGTGGCGCCATAAGGTAGGCACCGAGCAGTCCGCGGATGTGCGCGTCTTCCACGAGGAAGATGAGCACTTTAACGTGGGCATCGGCAGTGCCCGCTCCGATAAGTACCTCTTCATCGGGGTGGGGTCGAAGATTACCTCGGAAGCCTGGGTATTGGATACGGAGAACCCCGAAGGCGAATTCCGCCCGCTGTGGACGCGCGAGACCGGCGTGGACTATGACGTAGACCATGCCGTAGTGGGCGGCGAGGACTACTGGATTGTCACCCACAACGCCACCGGCCCGAACTTCGCAGTGGGCTATGCCAAAGTGGATGCGGAACTTCCCGCCCTGCGCGAGCTGCCGGAGCTTCTAGCACACGATGACACCACCCGCATCGAGGGCGTGGATACCTACCGCGATCACATGGTGGTGGGCTACCGCCGCGGTGGCATCGGCCGCGCTGCCATCATGCGCGTTGGCGATGACTTCGGGGAATTCGAAGAACTCAATTTCAACGAGGAACTCTTTACCGTCGCCGTGGCCGGTAACCCGGAATGGGATGCGCCGGTAGTCCGCGTGAATTACGTGTCTTATATTCAGCCCGCGCAGCTTTTCGATTACCGCGTGGATACCGGCGAGTACACGCTGCTGAAAGAACAAGAAGTCCCCGGTGGCTATGATCCGGATGATTACGTGGCCTACCGCATCTGGTCGACTGCCAGCGATGGCACCAAGATCCCAGTCTCCGTGGTGCACCGTTCCGACTTAGACCGCACCAAGCCCAACCCGACGCTGTTGTATGGCTACGGCTCCTACGAGGCCAGCATGGACCCGTACTTCTCCGCGACCCGGCTATCACTCATGGACCGCGGCATGATTTATGCGGTCGCCCACGTGCGCGGCGGCGGCGAGATGGGCCGTAAATGGTACGACGATGGCAAGATGCTGCAGAAGAAAAATACCTTCACCGATTTCATCGCTGTGGCCGATGACCTCATCGAGCGCCGCGTGACCACCCCGGACCAGATGGTGGCCGAAGGCGGGTCCGCCGGCGGCATGCTCATGGGCACCGTGGCCAATATGGCCCCTGACCGCTTTACCGCCATCCAAGCCGTGGTCCCCTTCGTGGATCCGCTGACCTCGATGCTCATGCCGGAACTTCCCCTTACCGTTCCCGAGTGGGAAGAGTGGGGCGATCCGTACCACGATCCTGAGTACTACGACTATATGAAGTCCTACTCGCCCTACGAGAATGTCGAGGCCAAAGACTATCCGGATATCTTGGCTATCACCTCGCTGAACGATACCCGCGTGCTGTACGTGGAACCGGCAAAGTGGATCGCCCAGCTGCGCGCTACCGCCACAAGCGGCGAGTTCCTGCTCAAGACGGAAATGGCCGCCGGGCACGGTGGCGTATCCGGCCGCTACGATAAGTGGCGCCAAAACGCCTTCGAATACGCCTGGACCATCAATAAGGCCACCGGCCTGACGGAGTAACTGCTTACCACAGTCGTGCGCTGGCTGGCACTCTGGCCAGCGTTCTGGCCAGCGCGCGGATCTGGCGGTCCTGTGCGATAATTTGAGCTATGACTAGCCACCTTCTGGTTTCTATCTCCAGTATTTTTGAGGACACTCGGAAGCAGGCTACAAGCTTCCTGTCGGTTCTGGACCGGGAGGAAATCCCCGTCTCCCTGCTCATCGCCCCGCATATTGACGGCAATTGGCACCTAGCCAAGGACAAGGACACCCAACAGTGGCTCAAGGATCAAGCGACCGCTGGTCGCCCACTTATCCTCAATGGCTTTGACCAAGCAGTCCAAGGCCGCCGCGCGGAGTTTGCCAACCTCAATTCACACGAGGCGAAGCTGCGCCTAGCCGGTGCGACCCGGCAGATGGCACAGATTGGTTTCGAACCCACCATCTTCGCACCCCCGCGCTGGCGCATGTCTCCCGGAACGTTGCAGGTCCTGCCCAAATTCCCCTTTGAGGCGGCGGCTTCTACCCGCGGCATCCTGGAGGTCCCCACCGGGAAATTCCACCAAGCCCGCAACCTTTCTTTTGGTGAGGGCTTCGGTTCCGCCAAGTGGTGGCGCAAAAACATCATCCGCGCGGCCGAGCGTTCCGCCCAGCGCGGCAATACCGTGCGCCTTTCCATATCCGCCCGCAACCTAGATGATCGCAAGGTCAGCAAGGATTTTGTGAAGGCAGCTCGCCGCGCCCTTGACGCGGGCGCTACTCCCGCTGATTACAGCATTTACCTGCCGCGTTAGTCCGGCGGAGGTTTTATAGTAGACAGCACGAAACGAACAGATGAACTAACAACGCGAGAGGCGGCAGACCTTCTGAATGTCTCACGGCCGTGAGTCATCAAGCTCATGGACGAAGGAGTCCTGGAGGGGCATACAGAAGGAACCTACCGCCATCTGTATGCCTCCAGCGTGCAGGATTTTAAACGCCAGAGAGACCTTGAACAGCGTGCTGCTGCAGACGAGCTCGCGGTGCTTTCTGACGAGATGGGCCTGTACGAGTAGGCGCTCCTACTTGCTTAGGCCGTTGATGAAGTCCTTCGCCTGCTGCGGGAGCATGCCCCAGATTCCAGCGGGGATGATCTTTTGCAGGTTGCCGGTGGCCGCCATGAAACCGGGGATGGCGAGCAGGCCAGCCAGGATGGCGAAGCCGATGATGGCGCCGGTGCCAAGTGAGCTAGAGCCGAACCCGAAGCCCGGGCCATCGGTGTTGTCATCGTCCTGGTCGTCGCCGCTGGGGGCGTCAGTGGATTCATCCTCGCCCAGGGTGAAACCGACCTTGACGGGGTCGTGGTCGGAGGCGCGGAAAGGGGAGTCGTCGTAGAAATCCACTGCGTTGTAGTTGCGGCGGGAGTACTCAAAGGCAACGGGTTCGTCGGCGTTGATGTTCCACACTTGGGCATCGGCAAGCGTGCCTGAGGCAACCTCATTGGCCAGAACGTGGTCCAAGGTTCCGAGCAGGCCGCCGAACTGGTAGGAGGTATCGGCGCCGTATTTTTCCGCAGGCACGGTAAAACCATCGTTGCGGAAGACATCGAGTGCGGTTTCGTGGGTGTAGGCATTGAAATCACCCAGGGCAAAGAGCGGCTTATCCTTCCAATCGTCCTGTTTGTGCAGGGCATCGAGCACGGCCTGGGCCTGCGCGTTGCGGACGTTGGGGTTATTGCCCTGGCCATCGCCGGGATCCTCATCGCCCTTGGCCACCGAGCCCTTGGACTTGAAGTGGTTGGCCACGGCGACGAAGGACTCGTCATCGCTATTGAGCGGCTGGAATTCCTGGGCCAGCGGCTCGCGGGCGGTGCCGGAAAAGCGCGGATCCTGGAAGATACGGGAATCGCCCACGGGCTTGACCACGTCCTTGTGGTAGATAAACGCGGTGCGGATGACATCGGGGCGCTCAGGGACTTGTTCCTTGGACGGGGAGGGAACGAAGGCCCACTTTTCTGAGCCCGCGGCCTCGTTGAGTTTTTCGGTCAGGCGTTTCAGCGCCTTATCGCGCTGGTTAAAGTCCCCGGTGACTGCGTAGCCATCTTCGATTTCGGAAAGTCCAATGACATCGGCATCCAGGCCATTGATGGCGGCGACGATCTTGCGCTCTTGGTCCTTTAACGCGGATTCGGTATAGGCGCCGCGGGTCTTGCCACGGTTGACGGTGACCTTATTGCCCGCGCGGTCGGTATAGGCGCTGCCGCCGTATTCCTCGCCCAGGGAGGTGAAGTAATTCAGCACGTTAAAGGCACCGATGGTGTATTCGCCCTTTACGTCATCAACGGCGTGCAGCTCCGCATCGCGGGATTCTTCCCAGGAGATGGGGAGATCGGCGCCGGCGGTCTCACCGGTGACCGGTTCGGTGGGCTGGAAGCGCCACTGCTCGTGGGAGTAGCCCACGATGACCGGGTGCTGGAATTCGACGGTATCGGTGGTGCGCAGGGACTTGATGGTCTTGCCGCCATCTTGGGCGATATAGGGCAGCGGGGTGTCCTTATCGGTCCTTAAATAATCGCGGGTGCGGCCATCATCCAAGGTAACGAGCTTTTCAGCGTTATCCTTGGCCAGTTTGTGCAGCTCGGAATTGGGATCGGTGGAAGGGGAGTGGACATCGGAAGGCTGGCGGAAAGCTTCATCGCCCGGGGCGAGGCCGACCTCGCCGTATTGGTTGAGCGAGTAGTTATTGGTCACGGTGTGCGCGCCGGGTTGGATGAGCATGTGCTCAAAGGGCTCGCGTGCGCCGTCGCCTTGGGGCAGCTCATCCACGGCGAGCGGGGTGACCACTTCCAATGCGGTATCGAGCTGCTTGAGGGAAGAAGCGCTGACCTGGGTGGCGCCGTAATACTCGGAGACCTGGCCGGTGATCTCTACGGAATCGCCGATGCTGGGGTACTTATCGGCGCCCTTTTTACCCATGTGCACAAATAGCGCCTGGGAGGCATCGGTGGTTTCTTGGCCGGTGCCGCCGGTTTGGATGGTAAAGCCATTCAGGCCCCCTCGCTCCACACGCCGGTGACAACGCCCTGGGTAGCAACGTTCTTGCCCTCGAGCGGGGAGGCATCGCCGGTGCCTTGGATTTCAGCGATCGGGGTAATGCCCTCGGGCGCGGGAAGGTTCTCGGAATCATCGGAGCTGCCCGAGTCACCCGATCCGCCTGGCTGCGGGGAGGGGGACGCGTTGCCGGAATTGGTGGGATTTGGCCTACCGACGGTGAAGTCCGCGGAGTTGTCATCGGTATCGGTGCCCGCCGCGTTGCGGGAAGCGGAGGCGTCATTGGATAGCGCGCCGGTGGCAGCTCCTTCAGACTTGGAGGCGGCGCCGTAACCTATGAGGTCAATGGTATTACCGGTGGCATCGGCAAGCTGCACCGAGCCCTTCGTGCCGGACATATTGACCTTGCCGTCTGCATCCGGGGCGGGAAGAGCCTGGGCCTGGCCATTGCCGGCGGCAGCCTGTACCAGGTAGTAACCGTGGGGAGCGATGGTGCCGGACAGGGTGATCTTGCCGCCGCTATTGCCGTTGGAGGCAAAGTACTCCACGGACCAGCCGGTGAGATCGATTGCGGCATCGGTGGGGTTATAAAGCTCGATGAAATCATTGGAAAAGCTCGCACCCTTGTTTCCGCCACCGCCGTAGACCTCAGAGATGACCGCGGTGGAATTATCCGGGGCGGCCATGGCGGAAGGCACCGCAATGGATAGGGAGAGGGTGGAGAAACCGGCAGCGAGGGCTACCCTGCCAAGGCGGCGAAGAGCCATAGAAGTCACCTTAATCATAGAGAAAGTTGTCATGGACGCCTTTTATTTTTACTCGCTGAACTATCGGTGTACCCGGGACCGCTTTGGGCGGGTTTCGCGCGAGCAGGCTGTGAAACCTGGGTGCCGCGCAAAATTCATTTTCCTGCTGGTGGTAATTTACGCGGAGTTTGCTTTACCGGGGTGAAAACCCTGCAGTGGGGGTATATCTAGGGATTGGGCGGGGGTATGACTACACTGAATCGGGCAGACCTAAGCCCCATACAGTAAGGCAAAAATTTCATGGCTCGTGTAGTTGTCAATGTCATGCCCAAGGCGGAAATTCTGGATCCGCAGGGCCAAGCTGTCGTCCGCGCATTGGGTCGCATCGGAGTATCCGGTGTCAGCGATGTGCGCCAAGGAAAGCGCTTCGAACTCGAGGTAGATGATTCCGTTACCGCAGAGGAACTGGATAAGGTAGCAGAAACGCTGCTGGCTAATACCGTCATCGAGGACTACGAGGTTACGCAGCTGGAGGTCAAGTAAGTGACCGCAAAAATCGGAGTAATCACCTTCCTCGGCACCCTGGATGATGTGGATGCCGCCCGCGCAGCCCGCACCGCCGGCGCCGAGGTCATTAACCTCTGGCACGCGGATGCTGATCTGCGCGGCGTGGACGCGGTAGTAGTGCCGGGCGGCTTTTCCTATGGTGACTATCTGCGCTCGGGCGCTATCTCGGCGCTTGCCCCCGTCATGCGCAGCGTCATCGACCGCGCCAAGGCAGGAATGCCGGTACTCGGCATTTGCAATGGTTTCCAAATCTTGACTGAAGCAGGCCTCTTGCCGGGCGCATTGACCCGGAATAAGGGCCTGCATTTTCATTGCACCGATACTTACCTGGAGGTGGAGCACTCCACCACGGCCTGGACCAGCGAGTTTGAAAAGGGCCAAAAGATTTTGGTTCCCGCCAAGCACGGCGAGGGCCGCTTCCAGGCAGGCGATGACGATATCGCCCGTATCGAGGGCGAAGGCCGCGTGGTCTTCCGCTATACCGATAATTACAACGGCTCCATCAATGGCATTGCTGGGGTAAGCGATGAGTCCGGCCGCATCGTGGGCCTCATGCCGCACCCAGAACACGCCATTGACCCGCTGACCGGCCCATCTACCGACGGATTGGGACTATTCGTATCCGCCATCAAGGCCGTCGCGGAAGCGCCGGCGGTTTAAGGAGGCCACCTACATGACCGTTTCTAATGACACCGTAGACAAGGCGCAGTCCACCCCGGATGAGCAGCAGCCGTACGTTGAGCTCGGCCTGAAGGATGACGAATACCAGCGCATCCACGATATTCTGGGACGGCGCCCTACCGACGCGGAGCTGACCATGTACTCCGTGATGTGGTCCGAGCACTGCTCCTATAAGTCCTCCAAGACGCACCTGCGCTACTTTGGTGAGACCATGACGGAGGAGATGGGGGAGAAGATCCTGGCCGGCATTGGTGAAAACGCCGGCGTGGTGGACATCGGCGATGGCAACGCGGTGACCTTCCGCGTGGAATCGCACAACCACCCCTCCTATGTGGAGCCCTACCAGGGCGCGGCGACCGGCGTGGGCGGCATCGTCCGCGACATCATGGCCATGGGGGCGCGCCCCATCGCCGTGATGGATCAGCTGCGCTTTGGGCCTGCCGATGCCCCCGATACCAAACGCGTGCTACCCGGCGTCGTCTCTGGTGTGGGCGGCTACGGCAACTCCTTGGGCCTGCCCAATATTGGCGGCGAGACCGTCTTTGATGAAACCTATGCCGGTAACCCGCTGGTCAACGCCCTGTGTGTGGGTACGCTCAAGGTTGATGACCTGAAACTCGCCTTCGCCTCCGGCAAGGGTAATAAGGTCATGCTCTTTGGCTCCCGCACCGGCCTGGACGGCATCGGCGGCGTATCCGTGCTGGCCTCCGATACCTTTGAGGACGGCGCGGAGCGCAAGCTACCGGCCGTGCAGGTGGGCGACCCCTTCGCGGAAAAGGTGCTCATCGAATGCTGCCTGGACCTCTACCACGCCGGCGTTGTGGTGGGCATCCAGGACTTGGGCGGCGCCGGCCTGGCTTGTGCCACCTCTGAGCTGGCCGCTTCCGGCGATGGCGGCATGGAGGTCAACCTCGATGCCGTGCCGCTGCGCGCGGAAAACATGACCGCCGCGGAAATCCTTGCCTCCGAGTCCCAGGAGCGCATGTGCGCCGTCGTGGCACCGGAAAACGTGGAGAAGTTCCGCGAAATCTGCGAGCACTGGGAGGTCACCTGCGCCGAAATCGGTGAGGTTACTGAGGGCGATCACCTGGTCATCCGCCACCAGGGTGAGGTCGTCGTCGATGCGCCGGCTGGCACCATCGCGGATGAAGCGCCCGTCTACGAGCGCCCCTACGCCCGCCCCGAGTGGCAGGATGAGCTGCAGAAATACCAGGGCACGAACAAGCGCGGCCTGGTGGAATCCCTGCAGAAGCTTATTTCCTCGCCTTCGTTGTGCTCGCGCGATTTCATCATGAATCAGTATGACCGCTACGTGCGCGGCAATACCGTCCAGTCCCACCACGCGGATGCGGGTGTGCTGCGCATTGATGAGGAGACCGGCCGCGGTGTCGCCGTTTCCGCCGATGCTTCCGGCCGCTACACCAAGCTGGATCCGAACATGGGCGCGCGCCTGGCTCTGGCGGAGGCCTACCGCAACGTCGCGGTTACCGGCGCGAAGCCCGTTGCGATTACCAACTGCCTGAACTACGGTTCGCCGGAAAACCCGGACGTGATGTGGCAGTTCCGCGAATCCGTGCATGGGCTTGCCGATGCCGCCGTTGAACTCTCCATCCCCGTCTCCGGCGGTAACGTCTCCTTCTACAACCAGACCGGCTCCGAGCCCATCCTGCCCACCCCGGTCGTGGGCGTGCTCGGCGTTATCGACGATGTGCACCAAGCCATTGGCAATAACTTGGGCACCGTCAATGAGAAGGAAGTCCTCATCGCCTTGGGTGAGACCAAGGATGAGTTCGGCGGTTCCATCTGGCAGCTGGTGAGCGCCGAGGGCGCCGATAAGGACAACCTCAACGGCTTGCCGCCGCAGGTGGACATGGCAAATGAGAAGCGCCTCGCGGACTTCTTCCACGGCAACGATCTGCTCACCGCCGCGCACGATGTCTCCGAGGGCGGCCTGGCCGTCGCCGCCTTTGAGATGGCCAAGCGTGCCGGTGCGCCTGCCGATGCCGCCGGCCTAGGCCTCGACCTCGATCTCACCGCCGTGCACGAGGACGCCTTCACCGCGGCCTTCTCCGAGTCCGCTTCCCGCGCGCTCGTGGCCACCACCGCTGACCGCGCCGATAAGGTGCTCGCCCGTGCCGCTGAGCTTGGCATTCCAGCAGCCATCGTGGGTGAGACCACCGAGACCGGTGCGCTTACCTTGGGTGGCGAATCCGTGGCCATCTCTCAGTTGGTTGAGGCATGGTCTGCTACCTTGCCTGACCTCTTCGGTCACGCCGTGGGCGCTAACTCCGTTGTGGAGTAAGCCAGCCCCTGTCACCGCTTAGCTCAAGCCCGGCTTTGGCCGGGCTTGAGGAGCGTTTAGACTATCTTCGATGATCGGGGTCGCTGCCCAATGAGCATCGCCCTTTCTCTCTGTCTCGAATCGTAATTTTTATATTAGGAGTCCCATGAGCGCGCATTCCCGCCATCAAGCCTCCGCGCCCGCAACAACAGTGCTGCGGTGGTACCACCATGGTATTGGGCTGGTATTTGGCCTCGTGGTTGCCGTAATTTCCGCCGGAAAACTGAATTACGGTGACTGGGGTGCGTTATGGATTGCTGGATTGCTCGTCCGCGATGGAAATCGGGAGCATTTATATAGGATCGATGAACGCGATTTCGCACTGCCACGTGGTGATGTGTGGTTAGACACCATCGCCCACTCTGATGTCACTGAGTTCCCGCACCCTTATGTTCACGTCCCATTTCTCGCGGATGTGATGAGCTTGGTCGTGCGGGTCATGAGTTTTGATGTCTCCGTGATATTGCTCGCGATTGCTTCCGGTTGGGCGCTGGTGGTGTTGATAGTCTCCGCCTGGTTCTTGTGGTTTGAAGAAGAAATACCGACCATGGCCTTGCTTTTTGGAATCCTCTTGGGCTGGGCATCGAATGCATTTCAGTCATCGTTATTTCTTGGCCAGACGAGCCCGCTGATTTTTGCGGGAGTTGCATACGGCCTTGCTGCTTCTCGCGTGCACCCAGTACGCGCAGGAATTGCACTAGGACTTGTATCTGCAGTGAAGCTAACCCCCATTATCCTCGTGCTCATCTGCGTGGTTTTCCCGCGGGCGCGCAAAGCGGGATTGGTAGCACTCGGGACAGGAGCCGTTGCCGTACTCTACTCAATCGTCGTTTCTGGCTGGGACGTGTTTACCTCTTGGTGGGATACCCTGCAGGACATCAAGGCGGCAATAATGGTCGCTCCTGTCAACGGGTCGATTGCTTCCCAACTGAGCACCAATCGCGTTGAAGATGACAGCATTCTTGTCACCATCGTTCATGATCCTTCACTGGCTGCCAGCCTTATTCCGCCTTTTGTAACCCTGGCATTAATTGCGCTGGTTATTGTTACCGCTTTGCGGTCACAGGAGCCGTGGCGCATTGCTGCCGTCGGCATCTTTACGGTTCTCACGGCTACCGGCAATATCTTGTGGGATCATTACGTCTTGTGCGCCGTATTGCCACTGCTAGGCGTTCTGGCCCGCGGGCAGAATCGCATCATTTATGTTGTGCCGGTCTTAGGTCTATTCTTATTCCCACCGCTGGCCAGGGCAGATTCTGAAATGTGGTTGTCATGGTCCTCGTTGATCGTCTTGGTGGGCTTTGTAATCGCACTGTGTATCGCGGAGCTAAGCCGAAAGGACGCCCTGCCTCTGCGAGACCGCCGCCTTTCCTTCAAAAAGGCGAGTTAGTAAGCGGCTTTCCTCCACTAAAGCCGCCACCACGTCTCTCCGGAACCGAGGACTTGAAGATCGTTGCCCGGCTGCTATCCGCCCAATGATGCTGGTACCCACTCAGTGATGGTGTATGTTCACGGCGGGTAGTTGGTGCTGAATGCGCTTGCCGATGCCGACGGCCTGGGCCGGGCCTTTTGCTTGGTTTACGCTACTATTTAAGATCTATGGACAGTGAAGGAGGATCGTCATGGCACCTGTACGAGTGACGATTCAACCTGCTGTGCTGTCTTGGGCGGTATCCCGCACTAGGCTCTCAAAATCCGCGCTACTCAAGCATTTTCCCAAAATCCATGAATGGGAAACTGGTGAAGAGCGTCCCACTTTAAAACAAGCGAAAGACCTAGCGAAAAAAGCTCACATTCCTTTCGGCAGGCTGCTTCTCGATGTTCCTACAGGCGATGAGGTTGAGGTCGCGGACTTTAGAACCGTGCGCAATGAGCAGCTCGATACGGTCAGCCCAGAGCTGCAGGAAGTCATGTTCGCTTCCCAGACGCGCCTCGATTGGTACGCCGAATACGCACGGGACATAGGAATTGATCCGCCGGAACTTTTCCGTAGTGCGACGATTTCTGAGTCCGCAGCGGTTGCCGCTAGTAGCGTTCGGCACGCACTCCGCCTCAAGCGAGAAGCTCCTCTTCCTGGGCGTGACAAAGTTCGTGAATTGGTTTCCTTGATGGAAGATGCTGGGATACTCGTTGCCCGAAACTCCATTGCTGAAAACTCCACCCGCAGGGCACTTAATACAGAAGAATTTCGTGGATTTACCCTTGAGGAGGATGGCTACTGCCTAGTTTTCATCAATACTCGCGATGCCAAGACAGCTCAACTTTTCAGTCTTGCGCACGAATTAGCTCACGTTGTGCTTGGCAAACCCGGAATTTCTGATCACTCGGAGCGCCTAGAAACCGAGCAATGGTGTAATCAATTTGCTGCGGCTTTCTTGTGCCCGGGGCGTTCTCTGCGGGAGAAATTGCAGCCCACTGATGAGCTAGAGGAACAGGTCTCAACACTATCCAAGATATACGGTATGAGCCGCGAAGCATTGTTGTGGCGGCTGGTAGGACTTGGAATGGTCCCACAAGAAGAAGCTATTCCACTTGCGGCACGGTTCCGGAAAGAACAGGCGCTAATAAAGACTTCGCGAGATGCTAAAGGTGCGCCTCCTCGCCATGTTTTAATTAAAGCAAGGGTGGGAGAGAGATTTTTTGAGACAGTATTAGGCGCCGCAGAATCAGGAGTCCTACCTGAAAAACAAGCTGCAAGTCTTCTGGGAACAACTACGTATGATTCCTTTGAAAATCTTGTATCGTCTGCACGATCTTCGGGCAGAAAAGCGGTATAAGCGATGTACGTCATCGATACGAATTTTCTTGGTGAGTTAACGACTACTTATCCAGAAGACGTATTCCCCAGCCTGTGGAAAGAGCTTGAGATTAAGCTTTTTGTTCCGGGTATTTACTTCCATGATGAGGTCCACGAAGAAATGAAGAGCTGGGGGCATCCTCGCTTTGCGTGGTATGAAAACCTTGTCCGTCCCAGTCAGCGGTTGTCTCCTGATGAGGAAGAAATCCTAGCTTATGAAGAAATGACACGTTGGGTCAGTACGGAGCGCGAGCCTAAATACAAACCAAACGCAGTAGATATATTTTTGGATGCTGCAGATTCTTGGTTAGTTGCCTCCGCGTATCGGCATAAAGCGAAGATTGTAACCAACGAGAAACCCGCGCCAAATGGAAAAGCACGAGTGAAGATTCCGGATGTAGCACAGTACTTTGACGTCGAGTGTGTGGATGGTATTGATTTCTTAAGAAAACTTAATATTAGTATTTAGTCCCATGCAAGTGGCATAGAACTTTGTGGAGCTAAAATCGTGTGTATGTAGGTGGATATCTCGTCTGCGAGAGCATCGCTAGGGTGCTTCAAAAGGTTGCGTCCGCTAGTGTGGTGTATCTGTAACCCGTGGTAAGCCTCGTGCCGGTGCACAATAAGGCGACCATCACGG